>JBILFS010000064.1:0-7987 GCA_044351455.1 Paludibacter sp.
ACTGGAAAGAACGCGATTGGATCAGTGGGTTCGATGGTTCTGCCGGTACAATCGTGATAACATTAGAAAATGCGGGCTTATGGACTGATTCGAGGTATTTCCTGCAGGCTGAAAATCAATTGCAGGGAAGTTCCATCAAGCTGATGAAGATGGGTCTCGCTGAAACACCCGGCATTGTGGCGTGGTTAACTTCCGTATTAAAACCGGGAGAAACAGTGGGTGTTAATGCTCAGATGTTCAGCGTGAATGCCTGGTCTTCCATGCAAAGCGATCTTAATAAATATGACATTGCATTAACCAATGTTGATATCAGCGGTAAAATATGGTCCGACAGACCCGCAATTCCTACGTTTCAGGCATTTTCTCAACCTGAAAAATATGCAGGAAAATCCACCGGTGATAAATTATCACAGGTTCAGGAAATGATGCAGAAGAATTTAGCAGATGTATTGATTCTCACTGCATTGGATGATATTGCATGGTTGTTTAACATGCGTGGTTATGATGTAAGTTACAATCCGGTTGTTATCGCTTATGCGATGATTTTCAGAGACCACACAATATTATACATCAATCCTGATAAAATTACACCGGAAGTTTCTGAAAATCTGACAAAAAATAAGGTTGAAGTAAAGCGTTATGAGGATATTAATAGCGATATCAGTCAGATTGCCAATAATCTAACCGTTTGGATTGATGGTGGCAAACTCAATCAGTCGCTCTATGCTCAAATTCCGGCATCCTGCAAAATCGTGAATCAGATGTCGCCGGTTTTCAAGCTGAAAAGTATCAAAAACGAGGTTGAAATTGCCGGTTTTAAAAATGCCATGATCAAGGATGGTGTTGCTTTAACTAAATTCTTCATCTGGTTGGAGAAATCCATTCCGGAAGGTATTGTAACAGAAACTTTAATTTCTGATAAACTGAAGGAGTATCGCAGTCAGCAGGATTTATTCTACGGCGAGAGTTTCGGAACCATCGCAGGATTTGCCGATCATGGGGCTGTCATCCATTACAAAGCCGATGAATCGAGCAGTTATGATGTTAAACCCGGTCATATTCTGTTAATTGATTCAGGTGGACAATATTTCGACGGCACTACCGACATCACCAGAACGATCAGTACCGGCAATCCAACAGCAGAACAAAAACTGGATTATACCCTGGTACTGAAGGGACATATTGCTTTGGCAACTGCTGTTTTTCCGACAGGAACAAGAGGTTCGCAGTTAGACATTCTGGCCCGTAAAGCGATGTGGGACAGGGCCATGAATTATGGTCATGGTACCGGACATGGTATCGGTCATTTTCTGAATGTGCATGAAGGTCCGCAAAACATCAGAATGGATGAAAATCCTGTGGTACTTGAACCGGGCATGATGCTTTCCAATGAACCGGGCATGTACCGGGATGGCAAACATGGTTTCAGAACTGAAAATCTGATATTGGTAAAAGAGCATATCAAAACCGTTTTTGGTAGTTTTCTGCAATTTGAAACACTGACATTATTCCCCATCGATACTACTTTAATCGATTTTGACATCTTCACTCAGGAGGAGAAAAACTGGTTAAATCAGTATCATCAGGAAGTATATAATAAAATTTCTCCTTTCCTTTCGGGAGATGAAAAAAGCTGGTTGAGCATGCATACGCAAGCTATATAATAATCACATATTGAACCGGTTTCAGAAAACGATTGCAAAAGAGTCGGCCTGTAATTCAAATACAAATATTTGAGAATAAGCAGGAAAATGACTTCTTTTGCAATTGTTATTTTAAAACTTTCATACCATGCAAACAAAATCTTTTTCTATCACCACTTTCTTATTTATTTTCCTGATGATTACAGCTACATCTTGTAAAAGTAATAAAAATCAGGATGATCTCAGCTACCTGATGGATACCATCAAAATTGATAAGCAACTACCCGATTGGGCCAAAGCAGCCAATATTTACGAAGTAAACATCCGGCAGTATACCCCGGAAGGCACCTTCAATGCATTTACCACGCACCTGCCCCGTTTACAAAAAATGGGAGTGGACATTTTGTGGTTGATGCCTGTTAGTCCGGTTGGCGAAATGAACAGAAAAGGCTCCCTCGGCAGTTATTACTCCATCAGTGATTACACAGCGGTGAATCCTGAATTTGGCACTATGGAAGATTTCAAAACGCTTGTAAACGAGGCACATAAACTCGGCATGAAAATCATCCTCGACTGGGTTGCCAATCACACGGCCTGGGATCATGTCTGGATGGAACAACACAAAGACTGGTACACACAGGACAGCACGGGCAATGTCATCGTTCCCGCCGGAACCGACTGGTACGATACTGCCGATTTGAATTACGACAAACCTGAATTGCGAAAAGCCATGATTGATGCTTTATCATTTTGGGTAAAAGAAGCGGATATCGACGGCTTTCGATGCGATGTTGCCGGTATGGTTCCGTTGACTTTCTGGTTGCATGCCCGCAAAACCATTGACGAAATTAAACCCGGATGTTTCTTTCTGGCAGAAGACAGCAATCCGGAGATACATCAGGCTTTCGACATGAGCTACAGCTGGCCTTTGAAAGACGTGATTAACGACATTGCCAAAGGAAAGAAAAATGCCACTGATGTGGTTAATCTTTTATCAGAAGAAAGTAAAAAATTCGGCAGCAATGATTTACGCATGCTTTTCATCACCAATCACGATGAAAACTCCTGGCATAAAACCGAATATGAACGATTGGGAGAATCCGCCGTTGATGCCTTCAACACGCTTATTTACGTACTTCCGGGCATGCCGCTTACCTATACCGGACAGGAAGAACCGATGAAAAAAAGTCTGCGGTTTTTCGACAAAGATACAGTTGGTTTCGGACAATACAGCCGTCAGGAATTGCTTTCGAAACTCAACACCTTAAAAAAAGACAACCCTGCCCTGTGGAATGTGGGTTTCGGAGGAACCATACAATTCCTCAAAAATTCCGATCCTGAAAGCATCCTCTGTGTTTTGCGTCAGAAAGACAATAACAAAGTGCTGAGTATCTTCAATTTATCCGGCAAAGAACAAAGTTTTACGATAGACGACCCGGTAAGTTCAGGATTAAAACACAATCTTGGAGAAAAACTGATACCTGCAAAAGATGGCAGATATACCCTGAAAGGATGGGGATATGGGGTGATGGTGGAATAGAAATTACATAAAAAATTATCTTGTATATTCGATAACAATTATTTGAATATCGATTATACAAGATAATAAAATGTTTAAAATTACATTTAGCGTTTCCGCATCATTTGCATCAATCCTCCTCCGTTCACAACTTTGGTATATCCCAGCTGCATCAACATGCGTTGGGCATAGGCTGAACGGGCACCTGAGGCACAATAGACTGTTATATCCCGGTCTTTGCTTCCCAGTTCCAATAAACGCATTTGCAATTCATCCAAAGGGATATTGATGGCTCCCGGATAGGCACCGCCCCTGAATTCTCCGGTAGTGCGTACATCCACAACAAGGGGTGTATCGGTTTCAACAGCTTTTTCTGTTTCCTTCTCAACAACTTCCTCTTCATCCTTCACTGCTCCGATTTTCTTTTCTTCCAAAGGTAGTAACTGCAACTGAATGGTCTCAAAACCTACTGCCCGGGCATATCGTTGCATAGAGATATTTCCGCCGGATATATTCCAAACATTTTCTATTCCTGCACCTTTTAACATGCGTAATGCCTGATGTCCTTTTTTGCCATTTTCATCTACAACTATTACATATAAGTTCTTTGGAATGGCATGCAGTTGTTCGGCCAGTTCTTCCAAAGGTACGTTGTATGAGCCTTCGATGGCAGATTTATTGAACGCAAACATATCCCTTACATCAATGATGGCAGGGTGAATTTCTTTGATTAAATCATCTAATTCTGAAACTGTTACCGACGGACTATATCCGCTCATCTTGTTTTCTGCGGTATAAGCAGCCATGTTCATCGCATCATTGGCTGTTCCGAGTGGCGGGGAATAGGCAAAATCCACATCAGCAAGATCATGAATGGTCAGTCCACCGGCAATGGCAGTGGCAATAACATCCAAACGACGATCTGCACCTTTGTAACCAGCTGTTTGTCCGCCTAATATCGCACCGGTTTCCTTGTTATAAACGAGCATCACGCTGACATTTTCAGCCCCGGGATAATAGGAAGTGTGATGTTCTTTATGCACCACAACAGCATCGGCAGGAATGCCTGCTGCACGGGCTTGTTTCAAAGACAGACCTGTGATTCCCGCAACAGCCTCAAAGACACGCACAATGGATGTACCCACAGAGCCTTTGTAGGCATGTTTACCTCCCAAAACATTTTCTGCTGCTATCCTACCCTGTCGGTTTGCCGGTCCGGCCAAAGGAATGCGCACTTTTTTACCCGAAATCCGGCTCTCGATTTCCACCATATCACCGGCAGCAAAAATATTTGCATCTGTAGTTTGCATCAACTCATTCACCAGCAATCCACCGGCTTCACCAATGCTTAGTCCCGCGTCTTTTGCCAATTGCAAGGTAGGTCGAACACCAACCGACATAATTACCATATCCGCTTTTAAAACCGAACCATCATTTAATTTCACAGTATCATTTCCGATGGATGTTACCCCTTTATTCGTGTGAATCTTAACACCGTACGACACCATCTCCTGTTGCAAAAATCCTGCTGTTTCTGCATCCATAACCGACATCACGTGCGGCATCATTTCTACAACATGAACCTTTAATCCTCTCTTTACCAATGCCTCCACCATTTCCAGTCCGATGAATCCACCTCCGACTACAACAGCAGTTTCCGGCTCTTCTTCCTGAATAAATGCATGAATTTTGTCCATATCCTCCAAAGTCCACAATGAAAAGACATGATCCGATTCCGCACCCGGAATTTCGGGTTTAACCGGACGACCACCCTGTGCCAGTATCAGTTTATCATAGCTGAATGATTTTGAATCACCATTTCTGACATCCAGGGCTGTCACCTTTTTTCCTGCTCTGTCAATAGCAGTAACCATGGTATGAGTATGAACTTCAACCTGATATTGTTCATTGAAACTCTCAGGACTCTGCAATATCAGTTTTGAACGGCTTTTGATGTCACCTCCGATGTAATAAGGTAAACCACAATTGGCAAATGAAATATCCGGACCAGCTTCCAGCATGATGATTTCAGCATCCGGTGATAAACGACGTAACTTGGCTGCAGCGGTTGCTCCTGCTGCTACACCACCTATAATGACTATTTTTTCCATATTTTTTTGTTTTTTGTGGGATTGGGACATAGCCCAACCCTTACATTGGGATTGGGACATAGCCAAACCCTTACATTGGGATTGGGACTTAGCTCAACCCCTACATGATTGATTTTGAAATGGTCATGGCAGCAATGGTACCATCGGCTACGGCGGTGGTAATCTGCCTGTATTTTTTTGAAATGATGTCACCTATTGCATACACATCCGGTATGGAAGTAAGCATATCCTCATTGGTTTTGATATAACCCCAGTTGTCAAGTTCCGGAATTGTATCACCCAACATGGAAACATTCGCTTTGAAACCAATAAACACAAAAACGCCATCTCCTTCCATTTCAAACAATTCTTTTGTCTGCAGGTTCTCTAAGGTGACAATCATTTTACCGTCCCGTTTCTCAAATTTCCGTGGTTCATGTTCATACATCACCGAGATTTTTTCATTGGCCTGCAGTTGCTCAATAGCAGTTTGATTCGCTGTCAGTTTGTCGAACTGATGAATCATCGTAAGCTTTTTCGCAAATTTCGTAATGAAAAGTGCCTCTTCAACTGCTGAATTTCCACCTCCGATAACAATCACATCTTTGTCAACAAAATATTTGGCATCGCAGGTTGCACAATAAGAAATCCCTTTGCCCTTGAATTCCTTTTCTCCAGGAGCATTCATGGTATTCGGACTCGTTCCTGTTGCAATAATAATTTTTTTAGCATGGATGGTTTCAAAAGCATCAATTACAATTTCTTTCTTAATTAAATCCACTGATGTTACATCCACAGCTACTTTGAAATCAATTCCCGTTTGTTTGGTCTGCTCACTCATATAATGCGCCAGCATAAAACCCGGTTGAGGTTTTTCATAACCCGGATAGTTGGAAACCTGATGGGTAATGCCCATATATCCTCCCGGAAGAGCCGGATCAATCAATACCGTTCTGATTTTTGCCTGTCCGAGATACATACCGGCAGTTAAACCGGCAGGACCACCACCCAATATTGCCACATCATATTCGACAGTCACCGGTTTTATATTGGCTTTTATTGCTGTCACTTCCTCTGAAGTCAGCATTTTATCTAATCTTTCCACAATTTCAGACTTCTTAATACCTCCACTGATGGTATCCAAAATTTGCTTACCATCTTCAAAAAATAATAAAGTAGGTGATGAACTAACACCCAACTCAGTGGCAAGTTCACGATTACCCTGACGAAATATCTTCAGAAACTTTATTTTCTCGCCATAAAGTTCAGCCATGGCATCAAACTTTGGTGCTAAAGCTTCACAGGGCGGACATTCAGTGGAATAAAAATCAAGCACTACCTTTCCTCCTTCAAGGACTTCCTTTTGAAAATCGGTTGCATTTATTTCTTTCATATTGTTATAAGTTATTTTTTTCTATTTGTTATCTTGATTGACGATGCAAAAATACAACAATTTTTCTTTATTGCAACATATGTACATATATTCATATGTTAAACATTGTTAAGTGGCATTTCAAAACACACCCCCGGTTAAAAACCAGGGGTGTTCAGAAATTTAACTCCAACAGGAGTTTCAACAGATTATTTAGCTAAGATAATGAATTGTTTAACTAATGCCTTTCAAGCAAATTTCAATCTGAGTCTTCAAGTGTGCTCAAAAGTGGTTTTATTTTGTTTTCTTTGTGAATTTCTCGCCGTTTAAAACCAGTGTTGCACCTTCAAATCTGAATTCAAGCACAGCATTTGTGCCCAACTTATTAAAGAGCCATATTCTACCATCTCTCAACTCGTAGGAGCTGTACCCTCCCCCATCAGGAATCACCTTTCCATTGGCAATCATTTCTTTTTTATAGGTCCAATCGGCATTAAACACAACCTTATTAGTGACTGTAATATAAGCGACCTTCAATGTATTTTCAGAATCAAGATGTTTTGAGGTATTGGTCCAGGTACCGATAATTCCGGCTTTTACATTGGATTTATCTTTAGTTTTATCGTATTTCTGAGCTGCATTCGCACCTTTGGCAATAAGCAAATCCGCCGTATTTTTTCTATTGAAACGGGTTGCCCAGAACAATGCTGTATTGCCTTCCTTATCAGCTATTTCCAGTTTGGCCCCACTTTCAAGTAAGATATTTACCATTTCGGTATAAGACTTGTAACTATCACCTTGCGCATTTACAGCGCCTGCAGCATGCATCAATGCAGTTTTTCCAAAAACATCCTGCGCATTTACATCAGCACTCTTTTCAATCAACAATTTTGCTACTTCGGTAGCAGGACCGATTACAGGCATTACCAATACTACTTTTATTAACCCTCCTTTTGTGGCATACATCAATGCTGTTTCACCATTATTATTTTTGATATTTACATTTGCACCGGCAGCAATCAACATCTTTGCAGGTGTAACTTTCTGAACAGCTGTCATTAATGGGGTATTCCCGTTTTTATCCTGTGCATCCGGTTTTGCTCCCTTGCTTAGAAGCAAACTGAGTATCTTCTTCATGTCATTTTCCTTGCGTTTGTCCTCAACAAAATTGAATACTGCCTTGTGTAAGGGGGTGTAATTAAACTTATTCTGTGCATTTACGTTTGCACCGCGTTTCACAAGCAATTCCACCATGGGCAAAAAGGATGTATTCATCAGGGGTGTATATCCTCCCAGTTCGTCGTTGCCTTCGATATTGGCTCCCTGATCCAACAGATACTGAGCCATTTCGACCTGATCGGAA
>JBILFS010000067.1:0-7927 GCA_044351455.1 Paludibacter sp.
TCTGTCGCGACAAACAATGACTGCACCTACCGGAACTTCATCTTTTTCATAGGCCTTTTTAGCTTCCTGCAAAGCCTGATTCATAAAATATACATCAGGGTTTATGTCTCTGCTGTCATTTTCATTATAATAAGAAATTCCGGCCATCAGGAAGTTAATTTAAATAATTATTCGTTTGCAACATCTTCTTCCACAACCAGATTATCAATGATAAAGTTCTGGCGTTCAGATGTGTTTTTTCCCATATAGAATGATAAAAGATCCGAGACAGCATCTTCTTTTTTCAGCGATACCTGTTCAAGTCTCATGTCTTTTCCAATGAAATGCTTAAACTCATCTGGTGAAATTTCACCCAATCCTTTAAACCTGGTTATCTCAGGATTTGTACCCAGTTTTTTTATGGCAGCAACCCGTTCTTCTTCTGAATAACAATATATCGTTTCTTTTTTATTTCTAACCCTGAAAAGTGGTGTCTGAAGTATATAAACATGACCTTTTTTAATTAAATCAGGGAAGAATTGTAAAAAGAAAGTTATCAGCAGAAGTCTGATGTGCATCCCATCGACATCGGCATCAGTGGCAACAATTACCTTGTTATATCTCAAACTCTCAACTCCTTCCTCGATATTCAGTGCAGCTTGTAAGAGATTAAATTCTTCATTTTCATAAACAATTTTTTTAGTCAGACCGTAGCAATTCAGCGGTTTACCTCTCAAACTGAAAACTGCCTGGGTATTCACATCCCTGCTTTTGGTAATAGATCCACTTGCCGAATCACCCTCTGTGATGAATATTGATGATCTTTCAGTATCCCCTTTTGAGTCGTTATAGTGAATACGACAATCCCTTAATTTTTTATTATGCAGATTAACCTTTTTGGCTCTTTCACGGGCGAGTTTTGTTACACCGGCAATCGCTTTTCTTTCCTTTTCAGAATCCTGAATTTTCTGCAACATGATATTGGTTGTTTCCGTATTTCTGTGCAGATAATTGTCAAGTTCTTTTTTCAGGAAATCAGCAATAAATTTATTAACTGATACACCATCTTTTGCCATATCTCTTGAACCCAGTTTCGTTTTTGTTTGAGATTCGAAAACAGGTTCTTCCACACTTATTGCTACTGCTGCTACGATTCCATTTCTGATGTCAGTAAGTTCCATGTTTTTTGCATAGAACTCCTTGATCGTTCGGGCTACCGACTCTCTGAAAGCACTTTGATGTGTTCCTCCCTGGGTTGTATGCTGACCGTTAACGAAGGAATAATATTCTTCTCCGTACTGATCAGTATGCGTGAATGCAATTTCAATATCTTCACCTTTCAATTGAATGATAGGATATAGCATTTCAGAAGTAATATTCTCATTAAGCAGGTCAAGCAGACCGTTTTTTGAAAGAATTTTTTTACCATTGAAATTCAGGGTAAGACCGGTGTTGAGATAGGCATAATTCCGGAGCATGGTTTCGATATACTCCGCATTATACTTGTAATTTTCAAACAGGGTTTCATCAGGTTCAAAATAAACATAGGTACCTCTCTCTGACGTTGTTTCAGGAAAAATATTGCTATCATGAACCAGTTTTCCTTTCGAAAATTCAGCCTTTCTGCTCTGTCCATCCCGGAAACTCTGAACAATAAATTTTCCCGACAAAGCGTTTACAGCCTTCGTTCCCACACCATTCAGTCCAACTGATTTTTTAAATGCTTTTGAGTCATATTTACCACCCGTATTCATGATGGAAACCGCATCGATCATTTTTCCAAGCGGAATGCCGCGACCGTAATCCCGAATCTCAACATGGCCATCCAACACTGTTACGTTGATTGCTTTTCCTGCCCCCATCCGGTATTCATCAATACAGTTATCCAGTACTTCCTTCAATAAAACATAAATACCATCATCAGCATGTGTTCCATCACCTAATTTTCCGATATACATACCCGGGCGACGACGAACGTGTTCCAGTCCCTCTAAAGTAATAATATTACTGTCGCCATAATCCACTGCCTGTGTTAAATTCAAATCTTCCATATTATTTATCCTGTATTTATTTTGTAATCCACGATTGCGGATTTAAAATAGCTCTGTCTTTCCAAATTTGAAAAAATAATTCTGATTTATTTTCATTGTCGTTATCAGTATAAATCCTGCCAATACTTTGTTTGGCGCTAACCTTCTGTCCAACACTAACATATATACTGGTTAAATTCGCATACACAGTTCTGTAATTTCCGTGTTGCACAATCACTCCATTATTACTACCGGGTACAGCAAATCTCTGCGTTACCACCCCTTCAAAAACTGCTCTTGCATTGCTACCCGATGGTGTTTGGAAATATACACCTTTATTGTTCGTTGTTACATATTTGAGCAGTGGGTGCTGTTGCACACCAAATCTGCCACTAATAAAACCTCTCTCCACCGGCCAGGGCAATCTTCCCTGATTAGCAGCGAAACTTCCGGCAAGCAGAGACATTTCTTTGGTCATCGTACTTATTTTTTCAGAAGAACTTCCGGATTGAGTTTTTTTCTCTTCTTTTTCAGATGTTGGTGTTTTTTCTTTGGATGAAGTTTTATTTTCAGCAATCTGTTTTTCTTCCCTGGCTTTTCTTGCCCGTTCTTCTGCCCTGGCTTTTTCTTCTGCTTTACGAATCTCCTCTGCAATTAATCTTTCAATTTTTCTGTTTAAGTCGGCAGCAATTTTCTGTTGTTTTTGCAAATCGGCCCTGAGTGTTTTTTCCTTTTTGGTTAACTCATTCAATACTGAGCTTTCTTTTTTCTGATCAGTAGAAAGTTTAGTTGTTTCTGTAACTTTCTGACCCTTAACAGCTACCTGTGATTGTTTATTTTTTGATAGTTCCTGCGTTTTATTTCGAAGTTCCACTTTAGTTTTTTCAATGCGGCCTATCTGAATTTTCCGATGTTCGGAATATTCCTGCAGATATCTCAGTCTTCTGAACGATTGATCGAATGTTTCAGCCGAAAGCACAAACATAATTCGGGCATATACGCTTCTATTGATGTATGCTTCTCTGACCATTTTCGCATAGTTTGATTTCAAATCATTTAACTGATGTGAAAGTCTTCTGTTTTCATCTGTTAAACGACTAATCTCAGAATCCAGTACCGAAATTTCTTTGTCGAGATGATTAATCAGTTTTTTTCGTTCCTGAATCCCCGATTTGATAATATTCAATCGGTTTAATGCTGTCCGCTGATTTTTTTTGGTTTCGTTTAGCACTTTATTGGTTGTCTCAAGCCGTTTAAGCGCTTGTTTCCTTTGATCTTCAAGCTCCTTAACAGTTTGAGCAGGCAAACTGCCCACCATCAACATCATCCCTATAAACACCAATGATAAAATTCTTCTCATAGATTATTTTATAATCTTTAAAAGGGTTTCTAATGCAGCCTGACGAAGGTTGAATGTGTTCAATACAGGCACAGAAACCGGTTGATTAATTTCTGCCTGATTAATTTGAAGCTCAAAAGAACTGCTTCCGTCTGAATTTGACAGTGTAAATCTTATTTTTGCAGGATAACTTTCTCCGTTAATATCTACATTTTCCATGTAGGACGTTATTAAACGGTTTTCATTCTTTTTGAAAAGGATATCCTGTTTTGCAACTCTGAAGGTTTCGGATAAAGTTACTTTTTGCGCAATCTTTTCATTTTCAAAAGTAACACCCTTAACCACGGTTTTATCACGCAAAACGCCTGTTTTGTTTGAATCGATTAAACCTTCATTCAATAAGAAGTACTGATTCAGCAATAGATTTTGCAATGTCTCAAAATCCAGCTTTGAGCCCAGATAATCAGACAAAAACTTAAATGTTGCTTTGTAGGAAGTATTCTTGGTTTTATCAACAACAACAATATTCTCTTTGTCAATTTGTGCCACAAACATCTCAACACCAAAAAACGGCTGAACAGATACGTAGATAACGGTATCTTTTATCATTCTTAAAAAGGCCGGACTGTTAATCTTCTTACCACCGAGTGTCAGAGCAACATTCATCTTTTTAATATTCAAACTTTTGATAGCCGGATCATTCTCTTTAACTTTTGCAATTAAAGTTTTTGAAAGTGCCAGGTCGTCGGTTTTATCAACGACATTTCGCGATGATTTACATGCCCCGAAAATAACACTGACTGTCAGTAGGAGCACCATGACTGATTTGTGATTTGTTTTCATACTCATTCTCTTTTCCATCCCTGGTTGTTAATTTTATTTTTTAATTCTTCAGTTTTATTACCGGCATCATATGATTTTTGCCACATTTCCAATGCTTTTTTGTCGTCCTTTTTGCTCATCCACAAAATATCACCATAGTGTTCGTAGATGATCGAAGGATCCTGATCCTTTTTCAGATTATCAATAGCCCTCTCAATATAAAATTTCGACAAAGAATAATTTCCCTGCTGATAAAAAATCCATGCATAAGTATCAAGATATGTGCTGTTTTTTGGTTCTTTTTCAATGGTTTTAGCACTCATCCTTTCAGCTTTTTGCAAATCTGATTTGTCCAGCGAAAGATAATATGCATAATTATTCAATGCGAGAATATTATCCGGATTCGCTTTAATAGCTTCTTCATAAGCGAAATAGGCTGAATCAACCTTATTTGTTTTAACATAGATGTCGCCAATATTGGCATATATATCACTTCTTAGCTGATTTTTTTCATTTTCTTTCAGATAGGATAATCCCTTTTTCAACACCTGAATTGCACTGTCGGATTTTTCAAGTAATTGCAGCGATATTCCCTGATAAAAACAAAATTGAGCTTTATCTTCAACATTCTGAATAGCACGTCTCGAAATATTGATAGCTTCCTCATGCTTTTGACCCGAAAAATAGATCTGCATCAATGAAAGCCATGTCTGTTCGTTCTTCGGATTCAGGTTCAACATCGATTCAAATACCGATATTACATCTTTATCTCTCTTGATGTATTGCAAAAATGCAGCATAATACCTGTAAACCTCTTCTTCGAGCGGATAGGTATCGATGAGCAATTTAAACAAGGATTCAGTTTCTTCTATTCTGGCATCTCTTTTCAGCAGATTTCCAATGTGTTCACTTAGAATTTCAATTTTTGTTTCAACACCCAACTGATTGTTTTTTAAAGCAAGAATAATGTATTCCATCGCCCTGGCATTTTCACCTTCCTGCGCATAATATTCCGATAATGAAATGTATATAAAAGGACTTTCCGGATCGTTTTTCAACACTTCCTGATACAACAAAAAAGCTTTATCATTTTCTTTTTGCTGCATGAGTAAATCTCCTTTCAGAATTTTGTATCGCGACTCCAGCGGATATTTCAGAATCAGTTTATCAATTTCAGGATAGGCTTTTTTAGGTTTTTTCATCATCATAAACAACCTGAACTTATCAAATGAAATCCTTTCGTTGATGCCGGTTATTTTCTCCAGCTTTTCATAAGTTTTAATCGCTTTAGCATATTCTTTTTTTTCGTTATAAACCGGTATAAGGATATTATAGGCAGCTTCTTTCAATGGATAAAGTGAAACAAGTTTCTCTGCCAGCACTATGGATTCATCCCATTTTTTCCTTCCCGCATACATTGTTATCAGATGCATATTAAACCACCAGTTAGTCGGGTTCAGTTTAACTGCCTTTTCCATCAGTGATAAAGCCTTGTCGGGTTTGTTGAGTGCTTCCTGTATCATTGCCATCTCCGAAAGAAGACCTGCATTCAGGGAATCTTTTTCAAAGCATTGTTGAAAAAAAGTATATGCTTCAGCATAAGACCCTTCTTCCTTCAGTCTGATTCCTTCATAGAAACTGAAATCAAAAGCCCGTTGGTCCTCTTCTGTAAGGATTACCCTGCTAATAGCCGGAAGATTTGCTTTTTTTGCAAAAACACCGGAACAGCTGATTATTGCGCTTATTAAAAATATAAAAAGTTTAATCTTCATACACCGGTATGTCCGAAGCCTCCTGCGCCACGATCTGTTTCACCCAATTCCTCAACCTGTATCCATTCAGCCTGTTCATGTGTTGCAATCACCATCTGACAAATTCTTTCTCCATCTTCAATAATAAAATCTTCCGATGATAAATTGATAAGTATCACGCAAATTTCACCCCGGTAGTCAGCGTCAATTGTGCCTGGGGAATTTAATATGGTAATACCTTTTTTGATGGCCAAACCACTTCTGGGTCTGATTTGAGCTTCATAACCAACGGGAAGTTCAATAAATAATCCTGTTGGAATCAATTTTCTTTCCAGTGGTTTCAGAACCACAGTTTCATTAAGATTTGCACGTAAATCCATGCCTGCAGAGTGCATAGTGGCATATTCAGGCAGCGGATGATGGGATTTGTTTACAATTTTTATGTTCATTTTGTGGAGTTCAGAAATTAATTCATCAGCTACAAAAATACAATTTTTTCTTCAAAAACCGGTGGAAGTAAAGCGCTAAAAAAATAATATTTTGTAATTATTAATGAATGATGGAAATAGTAATCTGATTGAAAGAAATTTATTTCTCTGTATATGCATTTTTTCAGCTAAAATACCGGTAATTTTTTTATAGCTTTGTGCCTGCTTATCTATAAAATTTTCAATTGACTTTATAAACCCAACAAGTATTTAAAATACCTAAAGATGAATTATCGCAAGCCTTTTCTTATTGCTCTGATGCTTCTCTTTGCTGTTATTGGATTTTCCGGTAATCTGATTACCAGTCGCAAAACAAGTTATTATACCTACATCTATAAAATAACTCCCAAAGAGGCTGAAACCCTGAACAAAAGAGGAATATACCGGGTCGACAGCACCTGGATGCACACTTTGATTGATTTTTATCCTACCGACAGCATTTATCGCAAAAAATTATCACCCGGGCATTACTTGAAAACTTACAGTGAAAAACAGGTGCAAAAAGTTTTATATTCCTGCGTACCCGACTTTGACGTGATGGTGCAAAACAACAATACCGACCTGAATATCGCTGTGTACGATTTACAGGGCAATATTCTTCAGGATGCGCATGTTTCAGTCTTTGGAAAAAAACTTGCTTTTGATGCAAAAACCAAATGCTATGTGCAAAGTAAATCAAACAGCAGGGGATTACTCAAAGTTACCCGTGGAAATTATACTGCTTACTATGAACTCAAACGTAAATCAAACAATCCCTTCCTGAAAAGGGCAGGTGTTGCATTGATTGCTGAAACACCTCTGATTCATTTGTGGCGACCATTGAATTACCTGGTTCGTCTTCCAATTGATGGGGTGAAGTCATTGCTGAGAAACAGATCAGTAGGGGTCATCCTGCAAACTAATTATTTCTTTCAAAGGATGTTTCAGCCGGATAGAAATCTGCACTACAAAGGTTATATGGTCTTTAGTAAACCGAAATATTTGCCCGGAGATACCGTAAAATTCAAAGCCTTTCTGGTGAATAAAAACGGTAAACCGCTGGAAAAAACAATTTATGTGTCGACCTACACCGATGCAAAGAAAATCAGGATTGGGGAAGTGAAACCCTACGTTCCCGGTGCTTATGCGTTCAGTTTTTTCCTGCACGATTCCCTGAAACTGAAATTAGACCGCTATATTCATATCAACCTGGAAAATGAAAGCAATTCGACTTATATCGGACAGTCTTTCAAGTACGAAGATTACGAACTGAATCCAACCAAACTTGAAATGCGGACAAGTGCTCCGAATCATTATGCAGGAAAGAAGTTTTCTGTTTTTGCCAAAGGAACCGACGATAATGGTCTGAATCTGCAGGATGCCCGTCTTCAGGTTAGTGCCACAACCAAACATGTAAATCTGTATTTCAAAAACAGGATGTTTGTGCCCGATACGCTTTGGTCGCATCAAACGAAATTGAAACCGTCCGGCGAAACTGAAATTATCATCCCCGATTCAATCTTTCCTCAGGCGGGATTG
>JBILFS010000068.1:0-7918 GCA_044351455.1 Paludibacter sp.
AAGTATAAATGATTGCAGCTAAATCAGATTCCGCAACCTTATAAGGCTTGACTTTCGACTTAACAGGTTCAGCAACACCGCTAAGCATTTCAAAATCATCTGTTCTGATGATTGCTTTTAATGTTTCAAAATTTCTTCCTTCAATTTTGGAATATAATTTTTCGCTCACGAAAAGCACCGAGGCACCCGAATGTTCCAACACATTGGCAATCTCATCCGCAGTAAAATCGGGCAAAACAGGCACAATCACCATCCCTTTCGATACCACTGCAAAATAGGCCACAACCCAGTTGGGCATATTCTGACTGTACAGGGCAACCTTATCACCCGCTTGCAAACCACAGCCATACAAGATTTCCGAAATCCTTTCAATTTCATCACCTAATTGTTTGTACGTGATGGGTTTGGTATCAACAAAAGACACGCTTGGATAAGTCGCATATTGAATAATAGTATGATTAATAAGCGACTGAAGCGTCATTGGCGTGGGGGTGAATTTTGCATGCATGGCGTATAGAGGATTAAAAATTTCACAAATATAGGAAATAATAATTGAAACTGCACAAAAAGGAAAATGCTGTGCAATATTATAAAATTGGCCAATGCATTCCGGTTAAACCCGCAAGCCGACAATTGTCCATTTATAAAAAAAATGCACATTTCTGCAATTTTTTTTTAAGGTATTTGAATATGTTGTATATTTGTAAAAAACAAGCATTTCAGGTATATAACTCTTAAAGGGTAAATTATGAAAAAATTCCGTCTATCTCACTTGTCAACGATAATCGTTTTAGCTGTCCTGTTTTTTCTTCCTGTTTCGTGTAAAAAAGATAAAAATCCGTTCGCAGTTGATCCGGGATTCTCTGCTTATGTGATTTCATTTACTTCCGGCGTTGTTTCCAATACTACAAAAATTCAGGTACGACTGATTCAGGAAGTGGAAAATGCAGTTCCGGGCAAGGAACCCGACAGCAATCCTTTTTCATTTAGTCCGCGCTTGTCGGGTAAAGCGGTTTGGCTCGACAAACAAACGATTGAATTTATACCCGACGAAAGACCTGAATCGGGCGAAATGTACGAAGCAGATTTTGCAGTGGGTAAGTTTCTGGATGTTCCTTCGGAGTTCAAAACCCTGACATTCAGATTCCAAATCATGAAACAACACATCAGTTTTGATTATAAGGGGATTAGTCCGGTCGATGAAACAGATATGAAATGGCAAAATGTTCATGGAAGTTTTGTTACCGCTGATTTTGCCGACAGCAAATCCGTGGAGAATTTGGTAAGCTTTGGTTCCGTTAACAACAGTACAA
Source organism: Paludibacter sp. (assembly GCA_044351455.1). GTDB lineage: Bacteria > Bacteroidota > Bacteroidia > Bacteroidales > Paludibacteraceae > Paludibacter. The sequence continues at coordinate 1,314 of JBILFS010000068.1, forward strand.
TACGCTGGAAACACGACAAGGATGGCCGGAAACATCACTTTACCATAGAAAAGGTTGAACGAAAAAAGAAATCCTATGATATTAAAATCAGATGGGACGGAGAGAAAATCGGCGCCAAAGAAGATGAATCTTCTGTAGAAATGCCGGCATTGGGCACATTCAAGCTTATTCATCTGAAAAACACTGCAGCGCCCAAACCCCTGATTGAGGTTTATTTTTCCGATCCACTGAGTAAAAGGCAGGATATGGATGGTTTATTTTCTTTATCAGATGGTACGCCATTGCAGGTGCTGGTTTCGGGGAATGTTGTTAAACTTATTCCAACACAAACCATTACGGGTGATGTGATGCTTTATATCCAGCAGGGTATCCGCAATTTTAACGAACAAAACCTGATCACTTCTTACTCCCGGTTACTGCGGTTTGTCAGTCTGAAACCACAGGTTGAACTCGTTGGGGATGGAGTGATTATTCCAAACGGAGACGGTATTTTGTTCCCGTTCAGAGCGGTCAGTCTGAAGGCCGTGGATGTTAAAATCATCAAAATATTTGAAAATAATATTGTGCAGTTTCTGCAGGCCAATCAGTTAGACCAAAACAACGAACTGAAAAGGGTAGGAAGGGTTGTGTATAGTCAGGAAGTACAACTGACTTCGGATGAAGAAATCGACTACACACAGTGGAATAACTTTTCGCTGGACTTATCCAAACTGATTTCCCCGGAACCGGGTGCCATTTACCGCATCGAATTGAGTTTCAGAAAGAAACATGCCCTGTATCCCTGTGCAAACGGCAATGAGGAGGAGGATGCATATGCCGAAGAAAAAGATCCGAATGAAAACTACAACGAACCTCCGGGAGATTTGTGGGGATATTACGACGATGATTCGTACTGGGATTACGAAAACTACAACTGGGAAGAGAGGGATGACCCCTGTAAACCAACCTATTATATGGAAAGTTCGCGCAGGGTTGCCCGCAATGTGCTGGCTTCTGATTTCGGTTTGATTGTAAAAGCCGGCACCGACAACAATTTTTTTGTGGCCGTAAGCAGTTTAACCACTACCGAGCCTTATAACAATGTGGAACTTGAATTCAGAAATCTACAGAATCAGGTGGTAGGTGTTACTGAAACAAATTCTGATGGTTTTGCGAGCATCAAATTGATGGAAAAACCCTTTGTGTTGATTGCCAAAAAGGATAAACAGCGGGGATATCTGCGTCTCGACGATGCCTCTTCTTTATCCCTCAGTATGTTTGATGTGGGAGGAGAGGAACTGAAAAAGGGCGTAAAAGGCTATATTTATGGCGAAAGGGGCGTTTGGCGTCCCGGCGATATCATTTATCTTACTTTCATTCTGGAGGATAAAAACAAATCTCTTCCTGCCAATCATCCCGTTGTGCTTGAGTTTCGTAATCCATCGGGGATGTTGCTTTATAAAACAGTTAAAACATCACATCTGGATGGATTTTATCATTTTGCTTTCAAAACAAATGCTACGGCTCCCACAGGCAACTGGAATGTGAAGGTTCGCGTGGGTGGTTCGGAATTTTCACGTAATTTACGCATCGAAACCGTTAAACCCAACCGACTGAAAATCAATGTTGAAATGGGTGCGAAAATCATTAAAAAAGATGAGAAAATCGGCGGAAAGGTACAGGTAAACTGGTTACACGGTGCACCGGCTGCCAATGCGAAGGTGAATATTGAGGCTACAATGGCTGCCACAAAAACAAGTTTTGAAACAGCGAAAGATTATATCTTCGACGATCCAACAAAAAAAGTTGCGGCGTTGGACGTACCTGTTTTCAGCGGAACATTGAATGCTGAAGGCAATACAAATTTTGAATCGCGCCTGGATATTGCTGCGGATGCACCGGGTATGCTGGCCCTGCAACTGAAAACCACAGCTTTCGAAGGTGGTGGCGATTTCAGTTCCGACAGATTCATACTTCAATATTCGCCCTACACTTCTTATGTGGGTGTGAAAGTTCCGGTCGGAAAAGGCTGGAATAATGCGCTCAATTCCGATGAGAGAAATCTTTTCCCCGTGGCGATGGTTGATGCCAACGGAAAAGCGGCTTCAGGCAGTGTAAAAGTGGAAATATACAGCATTTACTGGAGATGGTGGTGGGAACAGTCACCCGAGGAATTTTTAGCAAATTATGTTTCCAACGAAAACGCCAAACTGATCAGGACAGACTTTGTTCAGGTTAACAATGGCAGGGCTATGTATGAGATGAATTTAGGAACGCAGGACTGGGGCAGGAAATTCATCAGACTGACAAATACCGAAAGCGGTCACAGCACCGGAGCCGTTTTCTATACTACCTACAAAGGCTGGTGGAGCAATGCCGGCAACGACAATCCGGGTGGAGCTGAAATGCTTCAGTTCCAGACCAATAAGAAAAGTTACAAAACAGGGGAAAAGATTGAACTCGATTTGCCGGTTACCCACAAGGGAAAAGCTTTAATCAGCATTGAAACAGGCAGTAAGGTTTTGCAATATTACTGGTTCGAACCCAAAGGAAACAAACGGTTTAAATTTGAAGCTACTCCGGAAATGGCTCCGAATATTTACATCCATGTTACTTATATTCAACCCCATGCAGGAGCTCAAAACGACTTCCCGATTCGCATGTATGGCGTGCAATCTGTCAAAATTGAAGATCCGGAAACACATCTGAAACCTCGGATAACCATGGCCAATGAATTGAAACCACTTCAGAAGTTTACAGTGAAGGTGGATGAAACCAACGGCAAACCCATGACTTACACGATTGCCGTAGTGGATGAGGGCTTGCTGGATTTAACCCGTTTTGAAACACCCAATCCATGGAATTCCTTCTATACCCATGAGGCATTGGGTGTGCGTACCTGGGATTTGTATAAATATGTTGCAGGGGCATTTACGGGCAAACTGGCAGGTTTATATGCCATTGGCGGCGACCAGTATTTCGATCGGAAAGGAAAGGCAAACAACAATCGTTTTAAGCCTGTTGTGATGTATCAGGGACCGTTCAGCATACCTTCGGGAGGATCGAAAACCCATACTTTCACCATGCCGAATTATGTGGGATCGGTAAGGGTAATGGTTGTGGCCGGAAAAGCCGGTGCTTATGGAAATGCTGAAAAAGCGGTTCCGGTGCGTCAGGCATTGATGGTATTGCCTACCCTGCCCCGCGTTATCAGTCCGACAGAATCCATCAGGATACCCGTGGCTGTATTTTCCATGGATACAAAAGTAAAAACCGTACAGGTACAAATACAGGCTGATAAGAAATTTATCATCGAAGGTGGAAATACACGTACTGTTACATTCGATCGTACCGGTGAGAAAATGACTTATTTCAATCTCAGAACCGGCAACACGATTGGTTCTGGAAAAATCATCATCAAAGCCATAGCCGGAAAGGAAATATCCACTTCGGAAACTGAAATGAACATCAGACTGCCCAATCCACCCGCTGCCAAAGTAATTGCAGCCAGCATTGCCCCGGGCAAAACCTGGTCGCAAACGGTGGATGCTTTTGGAATTCCGGGCACAAACAGCGGTCAGGTTGAAATTTACAGACTTTTCCCGGTAAATATTGAAAAAAGGCTTCAGTATTTAATACAGTATCCCCATGGATGTATCGAGCAAATAACTTCAGCTGCTTTTCCGCAGTTGTATCTACCGGCACTGACTGATTTGGATGAAACAAGAAAAGCTACCATCGAATACAATATTAAAAGTTGTCTGACCAGATTAAAGAATTATCAGCTTGCCAATGGCGGATTTTCATACTGGGAAAATGAAACACAACAGGTGAATGAATGGGGTACCAGTTATGCGGGTCATTTTATGCTTGAGGCGCAGGCGATGGGCTATAAAATACCCGATGAAATGCTTGCTGCATGGTTAACATACCAGACCCGTGAGGCCAACAACTGGAAGCCCGGTCGTAAAAATTACAATACCGATTTGATGCAGGCATACCGGCTTTACACCCTTGCATTAGCCAAAAAGCCCGTATTAAGTGCCATGAATCTGATGCGTGAAACAGCAGAAACAGATCCTGCAGCGCGCTGGAGACTTGCAGCCGCCTATGGCATTTCAGGCAAAACAGATATCGGCGCACAGATAATCAATAATCTGCAAAAAAAACCGGAAGTGAGGGAGGATTACTTCGATACTTATGGAAGTTATGGACGCGATTTGGGCCTGATGCTTGAAACCATGATAATTCTGAATAAGCAACAACAGGCATTGGCAATGGCTCAGGACGTTGCCAATCAATTGGCATCAGACGAGTGGATGAGCACGCAAACAACAGCCTGCATGTTACTGGCCATTTCGAAGTTTGCCGGAGCCGGAGCCAAAGCAGACAATATAAAGTGTCTGTTAAAAATTGACGGAAAAAACCTGCCTGTCAACACATCGAAGCTAATGTTGCAAAACGCACTAAGCTTCAGGACAGGCAATCGAAGCAATATCACAATCAACAACACAGGCTCTCAACCGGTATATGTACGCATAGTTACACAGGGAGTACCACTGATGAAAGGACAGGAAAGTCTGGAACAAAATCTCGCACTTGCCGTTCAATATACCGATAAAAAAGGAAACAAAATTAATCCGGTTATGATGAAACCAGGTATTCAGTTTTATGCGACAATAAGCATCAAACATCCGGGAATCAGGATGGATTATAAGGATATGGCACTTTCAATGCTCATACCATCAGGATGGGAAATTATCAATTCGAGAATGGAAGCGGTAAACACACTGAATTCCAAAACCGATGTTCCGGATTATCAGGACATACGCGACGACAGGGTATACATGTATTTCAGCTTGCCAAAGGGAAGCACAAAAACTTTCAGTGTATTATTGCAATCTGCCTATCCCGGGAAATTTTATCTCCCTTCGGTACAGGTTGAGGCCATGTATGATGGAAGTGTAAGGGCATATTCGGGCGGATATTGGGTTCAGGTAAACTAGAGCTGATGCAGGTACAAACGCCTCGGCCCCGCACAGGGGCTGTAGTTGTGTAACCGTATGCAAGCGAAGCGCAGCTTACGGATATGCAAGTCAAGCTAAGATTTTAAATATTTGAAATGAATCTATCAAACATAAAATCATTTTGCATAAAACATAGACTGCAATATCCGGAAAGACGTTTTTGGATATTGCTTGTATTATTCATCATACTAACCTGGTTCATCTTTTCCCTGCCACATCCCCTCTTTCAATCACCCTATTCCACCATCCTGGAAGACCACAACGGCAATTTCCTGTCGGCCCGTATTGCCCCCGATTATCAGTGGCGATTTCCTGAGACCGACACAGTTCCGGTAAAATTTAAGGAAGCCATACGCATTTTTGAAGATGAATACTTTTATTATCATCCGGGTATAAATCCAGTTTCTATGTTTCGCGCATTCAGGCAAAACATGAAATCGGGCAAAGTTATCAGCGGAGGAAGTACCATCACGATGCAGGTTATCCGATTGAGTAAAAATCATAAAACCAGAAGTTTCCTTACAAAATTTTATGAAATTCTGCTGGCCATCAGGCTCGAAATGGGGTACAGCAAGGATGAAATTCTGAATTTATATGCATCTCACGCTCCTTTCGGAGGTAATGTAGTTGGTTTGGATGCAGCATCCTGGCGCTATTTCGGGCGTCCGGCCTCTCAGCTTTCGTGGGGTGAAACTGCTGCACTTGCAGTATTGCCCAATGCCCCGGCTTTGATCTTCCCCGGAAAAAATCAGGAGAAATATCTCCGGAAAAGAAACAGATTGCTCGACAAATTACACGCCAATAAAATTATTGATAATACAACCTGCGAACTGGCCAAAGCTGAGCCACTGCCCGGAAAACCAACAGCATTGCCGCAACTTGCACCGCATTTACTCAACAAACTTATGCGGGAAGGACAAACCGGCACAACAATTCGAACAACACTGGATGCAGGCATGCAACAATCCTCACTGAATATTGCCCGCCGTTATACGCGTTATTATGCAGGCAATTACATTCAGAATATGGCCATTGTAGTACTCGATACCCGCACCTGTAATGTGTTGGCATACATCGGAAATGTTGCCCTCGAAAATCTTAAAAATGCACCCTATGTGGATAATGCCATTGCCAACAGAAGTTCAGGAAGCATTCTAAAACCTTTTCTGTATGCAGCCATGCTCAACGACGGAGAATTTCTGCCAAAATCACTCGTTTCGGATATACCCACGCACTTTGGAGCTTATACACCGGAGAATTTTGAAAAAACCTATCAGGGAGTTGTTCCGGCAGATGTTGCTTTGGCTCAATCGCTGAACATTCCGGCTGTCAGAGAATTAGACCAATACGGCAATACCCGGTTTTATCAGGTTTTGCAGCAACTTGGATTTTCAAGTATCAATAAAAATCCTGATCATTACGGATTATCGCTCATTCTGGGAGGAGCGGAAGTAAACCTGCTTGAAGCAACCGCAATATATGCAGGGATGGGACGTACTGTAATTTCATATCTGGAGCATAATCAATACTTTGAAAGCGGATTCAAAAAGGCTGTTATGGTGGCAGGAGACAACATCAAAGATAAAAAGGTATTTTCTC
>JBILFS010000070.1:0-7886 GCA_044351455.1 Paludibacter sp.
CCTTACAACCTGTTGAAATATGTGGAGCAACTCATCCTGACATTTCCCACTACAGCAGCAGTATTTTTACTCTACCTGATAGGATTTTATATATTGATGTTAAATTTCAGGGTAAATCCATGGTTAGCCATTGTCGGCTCTATCGCCTTTACCTTTGCGTCGTATAACCTCATCATCATTGCAGCCGGGCATACCTCCAAGGCGATAACCATAGCCTACATGGCACCCCTGATTGGTAGTATCTTCATGGCTTTTCGATACAACAAACTCGCCGGAAGTATACTCACAGCATTTTTCCTGAGTTTAGCAGTTCGCGCAAACCACATTCAGATTTTATATTATACCCTGATCATCCTTTTATTTTTCGGACTTGTTGAACTGATATTCAGTATCCTTGAAAAAAGAATTAAATCATTTTTACAATCTTTCGGATTAATGCTGGTAGCACTTGTACTGGCTTTGGGTATGAATGCCACTTCCCTGTTAACCACCAATGAATATGGCAAATACACCATGCGGGGTGATTCCAATGGTCTGAAAACCGACACAGAAAGCAGCCAACACGGACTAAATGTTGACTATATCACCCAGTGGAGTTATGGCAAGAGTGAAACATTTACCCTGCTGATACCCAATTTTATGGGAGGCGCAAGCAGTGGCAAACTTTCGGCAGATAGTGAAACAGCTGACATGATGAAAAGCAAATTCAGCGGCATCAACATTGAAAAAATCATGGATGAGATGCCCTTTAATTTGTATTGGGGAACACAGCCCGGCACATCCGGACCGGTATATCTGGGTGCCATTGTGATATTCCTTTTCTTTTTGGGACTTTTCATTGTTGATAAAAAGATACTCTGGTGGCTTATTCCGGTGATTATTTTGACCCTGATGTTATCCTGGGGACGAAACTTCATAGGACTAACCGAATTTTTCATCAACAACATTCCGTTGTATAATAAATTCAGAACCGTTTCGATGACCCTCGTAGCCACAGGATTTGGCATCACGCTCATTGCCATGCTGGCATTGAAGAAAGTTCTTGATCCGGAAACTGATAAAAAGAAAATCATCAAACCGCTTTATATAAGCGCAGGAATTGCAGCAGGACTCAGTTTATTGTTTGCCATTGCACCCTCATTAGCAGGCAGTTTCAGCAATCCCGAAGCCGATCAGATGTATGTGCAGCAAATTTCGCAGGCTTATCAGGCCGATATGTCATTCCTGCTGGAGACATTACCTGCAGATCGCGAAAACATGATGCAGTCAGATGCCATCCGTTCAGCTTTGTTTATTTTAGCTGCAGCAATCGTACTTTGGTTGTATCTCGGAGGCAAACTGAAAGAAAAATTAGTAATCGGCTTGATGGCCGTTCTATTCCTGCTCGATTTGGTTCCCGTTGCCAAAAGATATCTGAACAACGATAATTTCGAAAGAAAACGCACCATTAAAAATCTGGTAAAACCTTCGGAAGCAGATAAGTTTATCCTCGAAGACAAAACAACATTCCGCGTGATCAATCTCAGCGCCAATATCTTCAACGATGCAACACCCTCCTATTTCCATCAAAATATCGGAGGATATCATGCAGCCAAGCTGAGAAGATACCAGGAACTGATCAACATGCGGATTACGCCCGAACTTGGTAAGTTCTCCCAAATCAGAACATTTGAGCAGTTCGACTCTCTGGCACAAACCCTGGGCGTACTGAACATGCTGAACCTGAAATACATCATCATGGACCCGAATGCACAACCTTTGATGAATCCATATGCCAACGGCAATGCCTGGTTGGTAAAACAAGTTGTGCTTGCGGCCAATGCCGATGAGGAAATGAAGCTATTGGGAGAGATTAACACCAAAACCACCTTAGTTGCCGACAAGCAATTTGCGGCACAAATCAATCAGCAACCCGTGGCAGATTCGACAGCCGGAATCGCACTGACATCCTACAAACCCAATCATCTGGTTTATGAATTCAGTTCGAAAACCGATCAGGTAGCGGTGTTCTCCGAAATCTATTATGATAAAGGATGGAATGCTTACATCAACGGTGAAGAAGCACCCTATTTCAGGGCAAATTATCTGCTCAGGGCAATGAATCTGAAAGCAGGAAATTACAAGATAGAATTCAAATTCGAACCGGCTTCCTACAGCACAGGAAATATATTGGCGCTCATTTCATCCATCCTGTTATTGGTTGCCATTGTGTTGTATTTTGTTTTGAAAAGAAAAAAGAAAGAAAACGCTTAAAAGGAATATAATTGACAGTATGAATTCGGAGAACGAAAAAAAGAAGTTTAGTATCAGCAATATACATCTGACGTCAACAGTAAGCATGTCGCTTGTGCTGTTTTTAATAGGATTAATTTCCCTGCTGTTTTTCACAGCACGCGATTTGGGTACTCAAATCAAGGAAAATATTAATCTCTCATTGATTTTAGACGACAATACAACCGCTGCTCAGAGAACCAGAATTGAGGAATATCTGCAGAAATCAGGTTATGTAAAGTCTGTCACCTATATTTCCAAGGATGACGCCCTGAAGGAACACATTGCCTCGATGGGCGACGACCCGGCCAAATTTCTGGGATACAATCCTTTATTGGCATCATTTGAAATTAAACTTCAGGCAGATTATGCAAATCCGGATAGTGTAACAATGATTGAAGGCAAACTGAAAGTATTTGAAGACATCGACAAAGTCGCCTATCAGAAAGACATGGTTAGTCTGGTTAATGACAATGTAACCCGCATCAGTTTTGTTTTATTCGGCATTGCCATTGTGCTTTTGCTGATATCTGTCACGCTGATAAACAACACCATCCGGGTGTCGATTTACGCCAACCGTTTTATCATCAACACGATGAAATTAGTCGGTGCCACATACTGGTTCATCAGAAAACCCTATATCATCAGAGGCGTCATCAATGGCGTACTGGCATCCATCCTTGCCATGATATTGTTATTCGTTATGAACTTTTATATCAGTACCGAAACAGGAATTAGTCTGATGACACTCAACAATGCGATAGGTTTTAAAGTCGGTTTGATCGTTTTTCTGACCGGAATTCTTATCTCTGCTTTGTCATCCTATTTTTCAGTAGGCAGATATTTAAATATGAAAACAGAAGACATGTATTTAGCATAACATATTAATTACTTATAAACAGATGAAAGAAAAATTCAACCTTGGGAAAATCAATTTAATTTTGATTGCATTCAGTTTTATTATCATTGTGATCGGTTTTATATTGATGGGTGGTTCGACAACCGAAGTAGAATTCAATCCTGATATTTTCAGCACCAAACGCATTACGGTTGGTCCGATGTTATCATTTGCAGGATTTTTACTCATGATTGTTGCCATACTCTATAAACCCAAAACGAAATGACATTAGTAGAAGCCATTATTATTGCGATTGTAGAAGGACTTACAGAATTTCTGCCTGTTTCTTCGACTGGTCACATGATTATTGCACAAAGCATACTGGGAATGGACATCAACGAATTTGTTAAGGCATATACCGTTAACATTCAATTCGGAGCCATTCTTTCGGTTATTGTTCTTTACTGGAAACGATTTTTCCAGAGCATGCAGTTCTACTGGAAGTTGCTCGTTGCATTTTTACCAGCCGCCTTTATCGGATTTTTCGCGGGAGACTTTATAGATAGTTTACTCGAAAACGTATGGGTTGTAGCCATCATGCTGATAGTCGGAGGTATTTTCATGTTATTTGTCGACAAATGGTTCAACAAAGAACAGGAAGACCAGGAGATGAACTGGAAAAGAGCCTTAAAAATCGGGTTTTTTCAATGTATCGCCATGATTCCCGGCGTATCCAGATCGATGGCAACCATTGTGGGAGGTATGACCACAGGTTTATCCAGAAAAAACGCTGCTGAATTCTCCTTTTTTCTGGCAGTACCAACCATGTTTGCAGCTGCCGGATACAAACTCTGGGAACTCCTTAAAGATCCTGCGGGCGTAGAAATTCTGACATCAAATCTCGATACCCTGCTGATAGGCAACGTAGTGGCTTTTTTGGTAGCCATGGCAGCCATCAAATTTTTTATCGGATTTCTGACAAAATACGGATTTAAAGCATTCGGATATTACAGAATTTTAGTAGGAGGAATCATTTTAATACTACTCCTGGCCGGTCATAGTCTGAGTGTAGTATAAAACCGGTGAAGATGAATATTTTAGAAGGAGAAGTTTTTTTTGTAAATAAGCCATTGCACTGGACATCATTCAGTTTGGTGAATAAAATCAGATGGAAATTACAAAAAACACTAAAAATAAAAAAGATTAAGGTTGGACATGCCGGCACATTAGATCCCCTCGCAACGGGTGTTATGATCCTCTGTACCGGAAAAGCCACCAAGCTGATAGAAAGCTATCAGTATCAGACCAAAGAATACATAGCAACCCTCAAACTCGGGGAAACGACACCCTGTTTCGATCAGGAATTGCCTGTAGATCAAAGCTATCCTGTTGAACATATTACAGAAAAACTTGTTAATGAAGTGATTCCGAAATTCACAGGAGAGATTTGGCAGGTACCACCGGTTTATTCGGCGGTGAAAGTAGATGGCAAAAGGGCGTACGATTACGCCCGCGACGGACAGGAAGTTGAACTACAACCCAAGTTGTTGGTAATTGATGAAATTGAAGTACTGGAATTTAATCTGCCGGTATTAAAAATCAGGGTAGTATGTAGCAAAGGAACATACATCAGGGCATTAGCCCGTGATATCGGAATCGCCCTGGGAAGTGGCGCACACCTTACCGGATTAATCAGAACCCGGATAGGCGATATAAAAACTGAAAATTGTTGGGAAGTTGAAGAACTGATCGACCACATAGAAAAAGAATTACTAAAAAACATGGATGAGTCGGAAATTAAGGTCTGATTTTATCTATTAATGATTGTGTAACATGAAGTTATCTAAATTTAAATTCAAATTGCCGGAAGAATTGATTGCCCAGTATCCGGCCAGGCATCGTGATGAGTCCCGCCTGATGGTTATTGACAGAAAAACCGGCAACATTGAGCATAAAACTTTTAAGGATGTGCTCGAATATTTTAATGAGCATGACCTTTTTGTCTTCAACGACACCAAGGTTTTTCCCGCCAGAATGTTTGGCAACAAGGAAAAAACAGGTGCCCAAATCGAAGTATTTTTATTGCGTGAACTGAATCAGGAAATGCGCTTATGGGATGTTTTGGTTGAACCTGCCCGTAAAATCAGGATTGGAAACAAATTATATTTTGGAGAAGACGATTCCCTGGTGGCAGAAGTTATCGACAATACAACATCACGCGGAAGAACACTGAGGTTCTTATTCGATGGTACACATGATGAATTCAAAAAAGCACTGTATAATCTCGGAGAAACCCCACTGCCAAAAAACATCAACAGAAGCGTTGAACCAGATGATGAAGAAAGATTTCAGACCATCTTTGCAAAAAGCGAAGGAGCCGTATCAGTCCCTGCAGCAGGCACACACTTCAGCAGGGAATTGTTGAAAAGAATGGAAATCAAAGGCATTGAATCCACATTCCTGACCTCGCACATGAGTTTGGGAAATTTCCGTGAAATTGATGTAGAAGATTTGACCAAACATAAAATGGATTCAGAACAAATGTCGATTCCACTTGAAACAGTATTGACCATTAACAAAGCACACGACGAAAACAGAAATATCTGCGCTGTAGGTGTTACCGTAATGAGAGCGCTGGAAACCGTTGTAGGCACAGAAGGAAAAATCAAAGCATATGACGGATGGACAAACAAATTCATCTTTCCACCATATGATTTCACAGCAGCCAATGCCCTGATAACCAATTTTCATTTGCCCTACTCTACCCTGTTGATGGTTGCTGCAGCCTTTGGCGATTACGATTATGTGATGAATGCCTATGAAGTAGCCATCAAGGAGCAATACCGGTTTGGTGTGTATGGAGATGCGATGTTGATTAAATAAACGATTCAATATAAGATTAATCCTGTTTTGCATCGAAATGCATACAGATATGATTTATCCCGAAACAAATGCATGTTTCGGGATTTTTTTTCAACAAGTTATCAACAGGGCAATCAATTCATTATATTATAAAATACAAACAACCAGCACAAATTAAAATCAAAACAAAACTGAATTCAAACAAAAAGTATTAAATTATTACAACAAAAAAAAATGCATGGCATACTTGTTAAAAAATATGTAATATTCAGTTACATTGTTGATAAATTTTAATTTATATAGCTTGATATACTTAAAAAAACAACTAAATTTGCTCGGATAAAATACAAATAATAACAGTTATTTTTATTAATTTTAAATGAAGTTATATGATTAAAAAAATGTTTTTCCGGACTTTGGCATGTTTCATTATGCTTACAGTCGGTGTGAATGCTCAGGTTACGACTTCGGGCATCAGTGGTAAGGTTTCTGAACTGAATAAGGAACCATTAATTGGTGCTACGGTTAAGGCTGTACACGTTCCAACTGGTACTGTTTATGGTACTACAACATTATCAAGCGGTGTTTTCAATTTAACTAACTTAAGAATTGGAGGACCTTACACTGTTGAAGTATCGTATGTTGGTTATCAGAAAGTATCTTACAATGATATTTTTCTTTCATTAGGTGAAGAACTAACATTGAATCCTGTTTTGAGAGACAATTCTGTAGCGCTGAAAGATGTGGAAATTACAGCAACCAGAAACGATGTGACTTCCTCAAACAGAACAGGTGCACAGGAGATTATCAATTCAGAACGATTGTCAAGACTTCCATCCATCAACAGATCGTTGAGTGATTTCACAAAATTAACTCCGATGAACAGTAATGGAAATTTCGGAGGAACATCCTATCGCTACAACAATGTAACAGTAGATGGAGCTTCATTTAACAATTCATTCGGACTTTCTTCCTCATTAGGTGCATCCGGCACAGAGCCGATTTCGCTGGAAGCTCTTGAGCAGGTTCAGGTTATGATTGCACCCTTCGACGTTCGCAATGGTGCATTTACAGGTGCATCTATTAACTCTGTAACAAAGAGTGGAACAAATGATTTAAGTGCTACCGTGTATATGTACACCAAAAGTCCTTCAATGAGAGGTTACCGTCAGAAAAATGAGATTGTTCCGGTTACCGAATTCGCTAACAAATCCTATGGTTTGAGTGTCGGAGGTTCCATTATCAAAAACAAATTATTCTATTATATCAATGCTGAAATCGACAGACAGGAAGTTCCTGTAACTTACAGACCCCGTCCAACTGCCACTACTCCTGTTACCGGCAACTATTCAGCTGCAGATGAAGTAGCATTGAAAGACTTGTCCGATTTCTTAGTAGCAAACTTCGATTACAACCCGGGATCGTATAATGTAACCAAAACTCCTACAAAAGCCGACAGGGTAACAGCCAGAATCGATTGGAATATTGACTCAAAAAACGTTTTAAGTTTAAAATATTTTTATTTGAAATCGTTCAGCACAAGCTTCCCGAGTACTTCCGGAGCAATGACAAACGGCAGGGGTCCCAATGCATTTGCCATTCCGTTTTCTTCTTCCTATTACAGAACCAACAACAATTTTAATATTGTGATGCTTGATTTGAACACCAAGATCAACGATAGAATGTCGAACACCCTGAAATTAGGTTATTCAGCACTCCGCGATTTCCGGGATATGGATGGTGGATTTTTCCCTGAAGTGAATATTGGCGATGGCACCGGTAATGCGTTTACAACTTTTGGCACAGAGGCTAATTCATACAATAACAAATTAAACTCCGACATCTTCCAGATTCAGAACAATTTCTTATGGCTCATCGACAAACACCAGATTACCATTGGTACACAATCAGATTA
>JBILFS010000071.1:0-7834 GCA_044351455.1 Paludibacter sp.
ATTGGAACCGGAATGTTCAAAGAAAATGGTGATATGTGGGGTGGAAAACCCCGCGATGTGATTTACCTGGATTACTCTTATATTGATGTCCCAAGAAACGAAAAACATGAAGTGAAGGACACAATGGTGATACGTGATAGAGGTATTGGTTTTGAATTGCTTATTCCTGTTTTGAAACCATAAATAATTTAAAATATTTTTATACCACATAAGGCACATAAGAAAATTCAAGGAGAAAATCCTGAAATTATTATATTTTCTGTGCCTTATGTGGTTTTCAATTTTCAACTTATTACTAAAATTCTACAGCGTAAAATGCAGTATGATTCAGTTTTACTGTGTTTTATAGTCACTTGTTTATGTTCATAAAAAATATCATAAGCTTCACTTTTCTCTTTTTTACGTTTCTTTATTCATTTCCACAGGGTGCCAACATGCCTTTTACCATGTATGAAGCTGAAAGTGGTACGTTAAGAGGTGGTGCAAGCATACTAACCATGTCGGTTTTACCATCTGTCCCAACTGTGCAATTAGAGTCGTCGGGTCGTAGTTGTGTAGCGTTAACTACTACAGGACAGTCGGTGTCGTGGACTACCACCAACATAACCAATACGATAGTGGTTCGGGTTTCCATACCCGATGCGCCAACCGGTGGCGGTATTACGGACTCATTGAATTTATTTGTAGATGGAGTCTTCCGGCAATCTTTGGTATTGACATCAAAATATTCCTGGATTTATGGTGATAATGCCATGAATGACAATAACCCGGCATCAGGCACTCCCAAAAGGTTTTACGACATGCATCGTGCCTTTATTATGGGCGACCCCGTTGCTGCAGGAAGTACCATTACCCTTCGAAAAGATGAAAACAACACTTCGCCTTATTATCGTATCGATTTTATCCTGCTCGAAAATGTAGGTCCCCCTTTAACACAACCGGCAAATACGCTTTCAGTTGTCAGTTATGGTGCTACACCAAACGATGAAACTGATGATTCTCAGGCCTTCAAAAACTGCATTTCTGCTTGTCAGAGTCAGAAAAAGGGAATGTGGATTCCTCCGGGCGATTTTAAAACACAGGGCATCTTATATGCAGTCGGCATTAATATTTATGGTGCCGGAATGTGGCACACAACCAATTCACGAATAATAGGCGGAAGACATAAATGGGATTTAACGAACTGCAGCATTCAGGATTTGCACATTAACAATCCTCAGGTAGGAAAAGGCCTGACTAATGGTCATGATTATGGCATGACCATACAGGGTGCAAAAGGCTGGAAGGTTGAGCGTGTATGGGCACATCGTTTAGGCGCTTGCTTTTGGTGCAGTGGCACTGATGGTACTATCAAAGACTGTCGGGCAACCGAAAGCTGGGCAGACGGCATTAATTTAAATAACGGACCAACAGTGAAAGCCGATTTTGCCGGATTGCGACTGACTGCTGAGAACAATTTTATAGTTGGAGCTGCCGATGATGGCATTGCAATCAATGCACAAAATGGCGGTGGAATAGCTGGTAATATGGTTGACATAAAAGTAATGAATAATACCTCGATAGGTGTAATGTGGGCCAACGGGATGCGCATTGCCGGAGGACGAAATACTATCATGCAAAATAATCTGATTACCGACCCTACATCGAGCAACGGAATCAGAGTTGGTAAGTTTGGTACCGCCGGAAATCCCTGCGAATCGGCATTGGTATCCAATAATCTAATCATTCGGGGTTGTGGCATTCGAAATGTATACGGACAGGCGGGAATTTGTGTGGGCGACACGGCAACCGCATCAATTCAGACTAATACAATTATTGATTCACATGCCATTGGAATTGAAATTCAACGCTGCAATGCTACATTCAACAACAATATAATCGAAAACCCATCCACACAGGGATTTTTAGTAAAATCGGGTTCAATTGGAACCGGCACTTTTGTTGGAAATACGATTAGGCACCTCAGATTGGGTCAGGTAGCTTTCCGCAACGATGCGCCTGCTACTTTTACAGTAAGTAGTTGGGGGAATAGCTGGCAACCAACCGGACTTGAAAATAAGAATTCATCAAAAAATGTAAATGGTTCTATCAATGTACAAATTTCGAATATTTCCGGGCAAATTATTTTTTCCGCACTCTCGAGTGGAGAAGTAGATATTAGTAAATTAATTCCTGGAATTTATATGATTTCAATTGAAAACCATAAACCACAGCGGTTTGTAAAGAGCTATTAATTCAAATCATCAATCTTTTTTAATGAGTTTTGTTAGAATAATTTTTTCAATATAAAGCTTAGTGAATTTTGTGGCTACTTTGCGATCTTTGTGTAATAGCTATACCACAAAGAAACACAAAAAAACAGCACAAAGGTTCACAAAATAAATATACGACATATCCCCAGCATTAATTATAAATATATACCATTACATATCATGACAAAATATTTATTTAAAAACGCCATCATTACTTTATTTGTAGTGCTTTCAAACCAATTTCTAACAGCTCAACAAATCGAATTTAAAAATGACTTTTCAACAAATTGTTCCCTTAAAACCATTGGTAGGGGAGCAAATAAAATCGAAAACGGTGTGCTTAAATCAAAAGATGCGTATGCCTGTTTTGGAAATGAAGCATGGAAAAACTACAGCATACAGTTTAAAGCACGAGCCCCTAAAGGAGCAGAACAAGTGCAAATTTGGGCTGGTTTCAGAGCGTCAAATCGCTTTGACCGCTATATTGTGGGCATTCGTGGAGGTTTGCTAAAT
Organism: Paludibacter sp.; assembly: GCA_044351455.1. GTDB lineage: Bacteria > Bacteroidota > Bacteroidia > Bacteroidales > Paludibacteraceae > Paludibacter. Next base: position 2,766 of record JBILFS010000071.1, read on the forward strand.
AATCTGTACCTCAGTCGCATGGGTTACATGGGAACAGATGAGTTTTTGGGTTTACGTCCTTTGCGTTTCGAACCTAAAGTTGGTACTTGGTACGATGTAAAAAATTGAAGTTGTGGGCAGTCGCTTTCGTGTTTTTGTTAACAACGAAAAATTACCATATATCGATGTGGTTGACCCGAATGCCGCATTAGCAGCTTCAGGCGAAGTAACCTTAGGTGGAAGCTGGATTGAAACAGAGTTCGACGATCTAACAATTACGCCATTAGCCGATAATTACTTTCAGAATGTAGCTGTTTCTGAATTCTCAAAAACAACCAGCGCAAGTGATAAAGAAAAAAAGCGTGTAGCTGAAAGAGCAAATTACAAAGCCATGGTTATTGGCGAATTTAAGAGTGGTCGTACTGAAGTGTCATTGGATGGCGACTGGCTTTTTATGCCTGAGCACGAAATGAAAGATGCCAAAGCTGGTTCACAAACTACCCTTGCTGATAACAACTGGCATACTATGTCGGTACCTAACTTTTGGAATCCTACACGTATTTGGTTGCATGGTGAATCATTTGGCGAACATGCCAAAGGTGTTTCTGATAAATATTTTCAACAAGAAACCGACCGTTGTGCCAATTATACTTTCGATTACTTAGCCACCAAAGTGGCATGGTACCGCCAGTGGGTTGAATTACCATCAGATTTAAAATCAAAACAAATCACTCTTAACTTCGATGCGGTTTCTAAAATTGGCGAAGTCTATATCAACGGACAATTAGCTGGTTCACATATTGGTATGTTTGGCGATTTTTCAGTGGATGGCACAAAGCTGTTTAAGCCCGGGTAGAATCTAATCGCTGTAAGGGTTGTAAGGGATTTCATTAAAGATATTGAAGATGGTGAAAAAGTAGTCGATGTGGCTGTTACTGTGCCTGTTACCAACAATATGCTAAAAGATATTGCACACGGTTTTTATAAAGAGAATCCTGCAGGCATTTGGCAACCAGTAAAGATGGTAATTACCGAAAAAGCGAGCATTGAGGATGTATATATTAAACCAACACTCAATGGCGCTACTTTTGAACTAACATTAAAAAATGACAGTGATTAAATGAAGATAATTGTACGGACAAATACAGTACATCATTGTTGAATTTACGGAAATTTTACGTACATTTGCAGAAAAAATTAAAATCATGAATTCAACAACAGCAGAACAAGCCAGATTTGATGCAAGACTACCAAAAGAACAAAAAGAATTCTTTGAAAAAGCTGCATTTTTGGGAGGTTATAGAAATCTCACTGATTTTGTAATTCGGGTAGTACAGGAGAAAGCCAAAGAGATAGTAAAAGAAAGAGAACAAATAATTGCCTCTGAAAGAGATAGTCAAATCTTTTTTAATGCGATAAGCAATCCTCAGAAGCCCTCTGAAAATTTGAAGAAAGCGTTGGAAGATTACAACTCCTTTATAGCAAATTCCAAATAAGCAATGATAGAACTTTTAGATAAAAAGCATAATCGAAAAGTTTTTGATTGTGGAAAAGAACTCTTGAATGATTATTTAAAAACTCAGGCTGGACAAGACGTAAAACGCAAGCTTTCTGCTTGTTTCGTATTGGCAGAAAGTGAAACAAAACTTATTCAAGGGTATTACACCCTTTCGAGTAGCAGCATTCCTATGAGTAGTTTTTCCGAACAGATTCAAAAGAAACTTCCCAAATCCTATAAATCAATTCCAACTACCTTGCTTGGTAGACTGGCAATAGATAAAAAACATCAGGGAAATGGGCTTGGAAAAATTCTGTTGATTGATGCTCTCAAACGAAGCTACGGGATATCTAATGAGATTGGTTCTTTTGGTATAATCGTTGATCCGATTGATGAGGAAGCAAAAGTCTTTTATATGAAGTATGATTTTATTGAACTTCCTGACAGCAAAAAAATGTTTATTGCTACACAAACTCTAAAAGAATTATTTGATTAAATCAGATTATGAAAAATTACTTTTTACTTTTTATCTTTTTATTTACGGCAAGCACCTTTACAGTTAAGAGTCAGGCTCATTACGAAAAAGGCTATTTTATTGATAGCTTAGGAGTTAGAACCGAATGCCTGATTGACAATAAAGACTGGGAAGTTAGTCCTACCGAAATTTCGTATAAAATCACGGAACAAAGCGAGCGAATAAAAATCAACACGTCAACGATTCAGGAATTTGAAATTTTTGGTTCATCGAAGTTTATCAGCAAAGTAGTGCTAATAGATAAATCGAGCTCCGAAATTTCCGAATTATCACCTGTTAAAAATCCGGTTTGGAAAACTCAAAGGCTCTTAATTAAGGAGTTAGTGAGCGGAAAGGCATCATTATATAAATATTCCGAATATAATCTGATACGTTTTTTTTATGCGGTAAATGATTCTGGCATTCAGCAGTTGGTTCACAAAACTTATCAGGCAACCAATGAAAATCTGGAAAAATTTATTGGCACAAATAACAATTTCCGACAGCAATTATTTGTGGATGTAAACATTCCCGATTATAAGTACGACCTTACGAAAATTATGTACGAGCAAAAGGAACTGACTAATTATTTTGAGGATTACAATGCTCAGTTCGTTACAAGTAAAACAGTTATCAAAAAAGAAAAATCAAAAAAAGATTTTTTTAAGGCTTCAATACTTGTAGGCGCAAATTATACAAACATGAAGGTTGTTTATGCTTTTATTTCTTCAAATACTGTAGATTTTGGTGCTTTTATCTCTCCAACAGTTGGTGCCGAATTTGAGTTTACTTTGCCCCTTGGCCGAAACAACTGGAGTATATTGCTTCAACCCGTTTACAATTCAAAAATTTCAGGAAAACTCCAAAGTATAAGATATTCTGATTTTAGACCAATTGAAAGTGAGTTTTCATATCAGGGTATTGATGTTCCACTAGGCGTAAGATATCGTTATTCATTGAGTAATAAATTAAAAGTATATGCTACCGGTTATGTTGAAACAGGTTTTATTTCGTGGTATAAAACCTTTATTTCAGTTGATCAAAAACCCTTTGTAATTCTTTTAGCAAGAGCACTAACTCCCGGATTTAGCATTGGAACTGACTACAATAATATTGGTTTGGAATTAAAAGCTTTTGCAAACAGAGACTTCATTGTGAGACAACAAACTGTCAGAACCGATTTCAATGTAGTTTCTTTGAGTATCAAATATCGTTTGGTAGATTTGAAAATTAACCGATAAGTCATTCATTGGCTGGCAGTTCAATGTATTTGTGACTGATGCTGTCCTTATAAACCGCCACCACCCGAAATCCTGATTTTGCTTTTCCCAATTGCTTACCTACTGCTGAGGTGGTAATCATTTCAATGCCATTGTATTGGGCAATAGCATTGTTGTGATAATGCCCTGCAAAAATTTTCACTACGCTATTTTCTTTAAACAATTCCATATATTCTTGTCGTTTGGGTTGAGGAATGTTCGAATAGCTGTCTTTCTCGTTGATATCAGTTGTGAAAAAGGGATGATGGGTAAATACGATTTTGCGGGTTGTATTAGATTTTTCAGAAAACTCTTTTTTCAACCATTCCCATTGATTCGTTTCTGCTGCAATTCCTGAGTTTATCAAAATGCTGTTTATGCCAATTAATTGAACTTTTTTCCGGGTAAAGCTAAATTTATCGATGGAATAATTATTGAAATAAAAATCCATTGTTTCGCTGGTTGGTTTACTGCCTACATCGTGGTTTCCCGGAATTATATAAACGGGGATTTTTTTGTTAATCAAGGATGTGATTTGTTTGAATGCCATTATTTGATTCGAATCAGTCCTGTTATTCACCAGATCGCCCGTTATTACCACAAAATCCGGCTTAAATTTGTTAATTTGTTCGACTGCCAGGGTATATAATCGAATTTCCTCAACGTTGTTTGTATTCTTTGCAATCATACCCATTTGCATATCAGTTAGTTGAATGAATGTAAATAAGGCTCGAGGCGATTTAGCCCAAACTTGAGTTGTAAATAGCAGAATGAAGATGAAAATAACAAGTTTTTTTATTGAAATCATTGAAGTAATATTTTGAAAAATTGAACAATTACGAATTTAAAAAAGTAAAAGTAATATATTGATTCTTGAGTAGCAAGTCAATATTATTATTTTTCTGAACTTTCCTCCAAATATATTGACCATTAATCAATAATTAAGCAATTATTAATGGCTCAAGAGTAAATTTGCTGCACGAAATTAATTGTGTAAACGAATATTCATTTTTTAATTCAAATATTATGCGCCGATTCTTTATTTTATTAGCTGTGGTGGCTGCATTTACTTCAAATGCTCAAGCACAGGAACTGACAAAATTTGTTGATCCATTTATAGGCTCCGGGGGACACGGACATGTGTTCGTTGGTGCAAGTGTGCCTTTTGGTGCAGTGCAAATTGGGCCAAATAACATTTACAAAGGCTGGGATTGGTGCTCGGGTTATCATTACTCCGACAGTCTGATTATTGGTTTTTCGCAATTGCACCTCAGCGGAACGGGTATTGGCGATTTGGCTGATGTTTTAATTATGCCATTTACCGGCGATGTAAGATTGGATAAGGGAGTACAAACCTATCCTCACAACGGCTATCTTTCCACTTTCAGTCATAAAAACGAAAAAGCTAAACCCGGATATTATGCAGTAAAAATGGATAATGGCGTTGCAGTTGAACTAACGGCAACAGAAAGGGTTGGGTTTCATCAATATCAATTCCCAAAAGACCAGAAAGCACATGTGATGATAGACCTCAAAGAAGGTATCAACGACAAAAGTACGGATACCTATCTCGAGCAAACCGATGAATACACACTCATAGGACATCGTCACTCATCGGGATGGGCAAAAGAGCAACAAGTGTTTTTTGCTATTCGGTCGTCAAAACCATTAAAAAACCTGGTTATATATAACGACAATAAACCGCTGGAAGGAAAAAAAGGAAAAGGTTTGTCGGTAAAAGGAGTGATTAGCTTTGATCAGGGCGATTTTGTACAACTAAAAGTGGGTATTTCGCCTGTAAGTGCCAACAATGCGCTTG
>JBILFS010000448.1:0-3688 GCA_044351455.1 Paludibacter sp.
AAAATTTTGGCTCCAGCGCAACGATGGTCCAGGTAGCTCCGTTATCAGTTGATTTGAATACGCTAAAGGCACCGGGGCGGGGGTCACCGGGTGGTTGGGTATATCCCTGCCATTGGTAACCACCAACGAACATCCAAACGGTGTTCCCTTCACGCCAAAGGAGTGGAGATCCTATCTGTAAAGGCTCTCCGTTGGCCTTGCGCAGGTCTTCCATTTTCACACCCTGCACACTTACCTGCTCCGGCATATCAAACTCCTCAGCACCAAAGCGTAACCTGGCCTGTACAAGTCGGATATCAAAACCGCCTTCCCTGCCACTGGGACCGCTGAACGAAACCATCAGCGCATCACCGTTTGGCATAATTTCAAAGCCGGGCGAGTGATGATGATCTGCCACTGCCGCATCAATACCCACTAAGTGGCCGTTCCGTTCTTTATCATTGTCGGGAGGGATCGGCAAGGCGAATCGAACATGGAAATAAGGTTTTGACGCATCCGGTCCCTGCAAAGCAGGGGCTGTGCTTTGTTTCACCGCTGCCTGATTGAAGGGAAGCGAACTGCCAGGCATCTGACTATATGACACATCAGGTAAGATCGTTAAAAAAGAGACGGCACAGATGCTGAATATTCTTTTTCTGAATGCGACTGTTAATGAATGTGTCATACTGAGTTTAATTTAATTAAGGATTCTATCTGCAAATGCAAAAAAATTCGACCTACATAGTTGTACATTGTCTATCAATCTATTTTGCAGTAACAGCATAAATAGTACTTCCGCCGAAATAAAACCTGAGACTGATAGTTTGTCCGGTCAACTTACTTGCTGAGACTCCGCTCCACAGGAGTGGCTTGTTTGTTACATCCACCTGTGAATTGCGGTTGGGCGATGTGGTTCCATCCCAGATAACGCACTTACCCCGCTCGTAACCGGGGATAATATTGCCTTGGGAATCGCGTACTTCAACCATCAGGTAAGGCTGCGGATTGCGTCTCACCCATGGCCGGTCGGGCGATGGTATGGCGGCATTCAGCAGTAAATCTCCATTGGGCATGGTAAACGTTTTTGTAGAAAATTCACCGTTGGCTCGTGCGCTAACTCCACTGATACGGTCTTCAGGAAGTCCCTCAAGGCGATTAGCATTCAGCCATAACAGTTTGCCACCGATGTTCATGGGGCCCATATTGATGCGCTTATTCCCATTCATAAATGATGCAAGTGCGTTTACTCCACGTGCCGGACGATCCCAGGACAGACCATCCGTGCTGGTCCACCATTCATTATCTAATTCTTCCCCGTGCTTTTTCGGGAACATAGGGCTGGCCGCATAGTTGAGCACCATCATGTAAGCGCGGTCGTGATACCAGAAAGCAGTGCCGCTATAGAATTCCAGGTCTGGTGGATCGTTTCCATCGGGTACAGTTAGCCATTCTACCGGATGAGCGGCTTTCTGGTTATGCAGATCATAAATATCCGGTAAGTCGTCGGAGGGTGTCCAGTTTCTGCCATCAGGACTGGAACGCATCATCAGTACGCGCCGGGCTATCATCGTTGGATCGTTCAGCAATTTTGGGCTACCGCCATGATCGATGATGTGCTTTTTTACGGGCTGAAGGCTTTTACTCACCAGCACAAAACGTTTCAGAACCGGACTCCAGAATACCGACATGGCATCTCCTTCATAAAACAAGGCTCCCCCTGCACGAGTACCGATGTGTTTTTGCCAGTTTTTGCCGTCGTTACTAAAAAAAGCATAGTAGGCAAAACCATAACTTCCGTTCCTGATTTTCAGCATCAGGTATTCGCCTGCATCAGGATTATAAGCCATTGTAAGATGACTGGTCCAGGTACCTATACTATCCGGAATTACAGTTTCAACATTGCTGAAAGTAATACCATCCGATGTTATGCCACGAAGCAATTTCCAACGGTTAGTGCCTTCGTACCATTTGCCGGGCGCACCCTCACTTACCTTTGTAAATTCCTGACTAAACACTTCCCAGGAGCCATCGGCTTTAGGGAAACATCCTACCACCCTACTTTCCGGAATTCCGGTCGCTGAAGGTCGACTCATATCTGATGACGGCACATTGGCATTGATAGTATCAACCGGTGTAACCGAGATATGAAGTTTGCCCCAGGTATTTACAAGATCCTGCTGGCCGGAGAAGAGCAGTTTAAAGGGCTGTTGAACCTGGGTCGCTTTTTCCAGTGCCAGCTGTTTTTTATTCCCGGAGTCAGCATTAACTGAATTCCTGCTCTGTTCCCTTTGCGCATTGGCAAACCCGAATTGCGTTATAAAAACTATCAAAATCAACCTGTAGAGTCGCATATTTCTAAGTATTAAGTACAAAAAATCTCATTCTTTATTTCAATTCAAAACGCTTACCTTTTATCTTCAAAAGGCCATTTTTCAATTTCGAAGTTTTCTTTGCAGGCTGTGAACCTCCCACAAAAACTTCAATTTCTCCGGGAACGACCATGCGTTGATATTTATTATTAATCAATGCCAGTTGAGATGGTGATAGTTCAAATTGAATCGTTTGTTTTTCGCCTTTCTTCAGGAAAAGATACCTGAATCCCTGCAATGCAAGATTAGGCACTCTATATTCAGAGTTTTTATGACTGATATAGAGTTGAGCAACTTCTCCCCCATCCATCTTACCTGTATTCTGAACATCCACCGAAACTATCACCGGTTTACCCGCCTTAACCGATTTTTTGAACTTCAAATTGGAATAGCTAAAGCTTGTATAGCTTAATCCAAACCCAAAGGGATAAAGCGGCTCGCCTTCAAAATACCTGTAGGTTCGTCCTTTCATAGCGTAATCAGAAAAGTTGGGCAAATCGTTCGCAGATTTGTAAAAGGTTACAGGCAATCGACCAGAAGGATTGAAATCACCGAAGAGTACATTGGCAATAGCCGTTCCTCCTGATTGTCCGGGATACCAGGCCTCGAGGATAGCATCCAGATTGTCATTCGCCCAGTTGACTGCAATGGCGCTACCGTTGAGCAACACCAGAATCACGGGTTTACCGGTTGCTTTCAGTTCTTTCAGCAGTATCTCCTGCGGAGCAGGTAAATCGATGGAGGTACGGTCGCCCCCGAAAAAGCCTTCTATCTCTTCACCTTTTACAGTGGTACCCGCTTCTCCTTCGAGTCGGGGTGAAATTCCGCAAAAAGCAATAATCACATCCGATTCCCGGGCAGATTTCAACAATTCTTTTTTGTAGTTATCCACGTCTTGTTCAGCCCATGAAAAAGTCAAGGAACCTTTGTGTCTCCTGTGACTGTATTCAATCCGGATGTCGTACATTTCTCCCTTTTTGAACTCCACCACACCCTCTTCCAAAATAGCAGCAACTTGTTGTCGGTCAGCATTCAGAGATGGATCAATGGTCGATTTATTCGTATCTCCTGTCCATTTATCAATAATCAGTTTGTTGTTGAGATACATGCGGTAATTGCCCAAATCAGTGGTGAGCGATAAATTAAACCTGCCTGTTTCCGGGGCAATCAGCCTGCCTGTCCAGCGGGCTGAAAAATTACGCATGCGCATTCCGGGTACAATGGGCAGTTCATCGTTGTAAACGACTTCAATTCTTTTATCAATTCTGGTAAGAATGGGAGTACCTTCGGGATTTCTGTTGCTGAAATATTCCACTTTCAATCCTTTCTGTCCATCTTCC
>JBILFS010000093.1:0-7097 GCA_044351455.1 Paludibacter sp.
GCACCCGGATTAAACTCAGGATTAAATCTGAACTATTCCAGCGGAAAAATTGATGCCTATGTGAACCTGGGCTACAGGGTCATGAATTTCAAAGGAGGATATGAAACAAATCGTTATTTCATTCAAAATGAGGATACAACCAGTCTGCTCGTTCAGGATAATGAAATGTTAAGAATGTACCGGGGATTGTTTACCCGTGCAGGTATTGATTACAGAATTGCAGATAATCATACCATCAGTTTATCCGGCTTTTCATTGCTGGGTAAAGGAGAATGGGGCAGTGTAACTGATAATCAGGTTTTTAAAAATACCAACAAAACCAATTTGTTAAAGGATTTTTCGAGAATCAATACTGCTACCGGTGGAAGACCAAGCGCCGATGTTAGTCTGGATTACAAATGGGATATTGATAAACTGGGTTCAACGCTTTTATCAAATCTTACCTATTCTAATCATAGCAGATATGGTACGGAGATTTACCTCCAGCAGAATAATCTCAACAATGACTCCACCAAAATGGAACAGTCGGCCATGGGTTCCAGTGAGGAACTGGAATTTAAAGTTGATTACACCAAAAAGTTTAATGAGAATAACCGTCTCGAACTGGGATGGAAATCTTCTCTCAGAAACAGGTTTTCACCTGCTGAAGCTTATAATCTGATTCCTCAGCGGGTTGAATTATATCCCTACTTTAACGAGTTCGATTACAATGAACAAATCCATGCTGCTTACATGACTTACGGGAACAAAACCGGGAATTTCAGTTGGCAGGCCGGACTACGTGCTGAATATTTCTGGCGTCAACCTGAAATTCAGACTAAAAATGCACAGGGTACTGTCATTACCCAAACTTTTGACCCTAAAGTTGATCTGGAACTTTTCCCGAGCTTTTTTGCATCTTATATTTTACCCCAAAAGGATGAAATTCAGTTGAATATCAGTCGCCGTGTGAATCGCCCGAGAGGATCACAGATTAATCCATACAAGGACTTTGCGGATTCAACCAATATCAGCTATGGTAATTTTGATCTTTCTCCTGAATATACCGGTGTTGCTGAATTGAATTATCTGAAGAGTTGGGACAACAATTCATTGTCGGGAACGCTATATCATCGTTTTACAGATGGTGTTATTCAGGGTGTTAGTTTTTTGAATGGTTCGGTGATGGAATCTACATACATGAATGTTACCCGTTCACAAAATTCAGGAATGGAACTTGTGCTTAAAAACAACCTGTTCAAAATCCTGAATCTGACTTCATCATTTAATTTATATTATAACAAGATGGATTCGGCGAGGTATTTAAATCCCTATAATCTGACACAATCGGTTTTGATTAAAGAACAAGAGAATCTCAACTGGAGTGCCCGGGTGTTGGGGAATGTGATTTTAGGTAAAAATACATTTGCCCAGATAACTGCTGAATATTCATCTCCAAGGATAATTGCACAGGGTAGAGAAACAGCCAGTTATGCTATCGACCTGGGTCTGAGACAAACTTTCCTGAACAGAATGCTTTCCGTAAATCTGATGGCTCGTGACATATTAAACACCCGCAGGAGAAATACAATCATTGAAGGGGATGGTTTCTATCAAACATCCAAAAGCTATTTCCATGGCAGGATGTTGGGTGTTGTCGCAACTTATAACTTCGGTAACATGAAACCTAAGAAAGTACAACAACGTCAGGAAGGACAGGGTGAAATGAATTTTGAGGAGTAAAACGTATTGTCTTTTTTGTCCGTCAGTACTTACACATTTGTAGTGTATAATATTTGATGTGAAATTAGATTTTTTATAAAACCGATACATAAATTCTTCTTCTGAATTCTGCACAAACGATCCCCGTTGCAACAGCCACATTCAACGATTCAGAAGTAACAATATCAGCAGGAAAGCCGGGAATAAGTAATTTGCTTGTTACCCGGCTTGCTGTTTCCGGGGAGATGCCATTCCCTTCATTGCCCAGGATGATGATACCGTGAGGTGTTAGTTGTTCACCGTAAATATTTTTACCCTCCAGGAATGTGCCATAAACCGGTATGCCGGATGCTTTTGAAAGTGTTTCACTTATATTGATATAACTAAGCTGCACCCTTGCCAAAGCACCCATGGTTGCCTGAATTACTTTTGGATTATAAACATCAGCGGTACCAACAGAGCAAAATATTTGTTGGATACCAAACCAGTCGGCTATGCGAATAATTGTACCCAGATTTCCGGGATCCTGAATGTCATCGAGCATCAATACAAGCTCTTTTGATGCAATTTGTATGTCCGGATTGTCCTTTTTTCTCATCCTGAAAACAGCCAGTATGCCCTGTGGATTCTTCTGCAGACTGATTTTGTCCAGTTGGTCTTTTGAAATCAACTCTTTTTCTTTTGCATTGATTTTCAACGACAATGCTTCATGTTCTTCGGTAAAAAACAAATATTCACACTGAAATCCAACCTCAAGGTCTTTGATTAATTTGGGTCCTTCAGCAATGAATAATTCGTTTTCGTCCCGGTTTTTCCTGAGCGACAACGACTGAATCAGTTTAATCCTGTTTTTCGATAACATGAAATATTTTTTGTGCAAAGCTAAAAAAATAAAACCAAACTGCGAGAGATTGCTGTTCGATTTGTTATATTTGCAGATATTTTAGCAAAAAGCATATTCATGAAACAAAAGAAGGGATTTACATCAATAGTCCGACCGTTATTAATACTCATAACCGGTTCAGTGCTTTTTGCATGCAGTCCCGCCAAATTTGTTCCTCAGGGTTCATATTTGCTCAATAAAGTAGAAATTAAGACTGATGCTGAAGAAATTGACAAATCTGATTTGAGCGAATATGTGCGCCAAAGTCCCAATTCCTATGTTTTAGGTGCTTTCAGAATGCAACTTGGCATTTACAATCTTGCCGGTCGCGATAGTACAAAATGGTATAACCGGATGTTCCATCGTATCGGTCAACCTCCTGTAATCTGGGATTCCCTTTTAACTCAGATTTCAGCCCAGCAATTGCGCAGTTATCACATCAATAAGGGTTATTATGATACCCAAATTGATGCTGTTGTCGAGAAAAAGGCTAAATCTTTGAAGGTGAGTTATTTGGTAAAATCTGGAAAGCCCTACAGGATTAATGACTACAAAACTGATATCAGTTACGTTCCGCTCGCAGAAATCGCAGGCGATTCATTAAGATCATTGATTCAGCGAAATGGTTTGTTTGATGTGGGGATGCTGAATAATGAAAGGGAACGTGTTTCCAAAATGATGCGGAAGAACGGATATTATAATTTCAACAGAGATCATCTGACTTATCTGGCTGATAGTGCAGAACATCAGGTAAATGTAAAAGTGCAACTCAGAGATTTCCTCCTGGAAAAGAAGGACTCATTGCCGAATACCATTTTCAAAAAATACGGTGTCAGCAGTATTATTTTTCGACTGATTCCGTCTTCGGGTTCTGTTATTTCAGGAAGACAAAGTTCTGTAAATGATACAGTAACATCAGGAGCTTATCAGTTGATTGGGCCATCAGAAGAAATTCTGACAATCGGAACTCTGATTGCCGGAACATTCATCACTCCTGGTGAAATGTATTCTGATGAGGATGTTGAAAAAACTTATTCGTCGCTGAATGCTCTTCCTCCTGTAAAATATACGCATATAAGTTTTACTGAAACTCATGCTGATTCGCTGGAATGCAACATTACAGTGGCTGAAGCAAAATCATTTACATTAACATCAAAAGCTGAGATTACCTTTACCGATGGTTACTGGGGAATGGCTGCGAACCTGGGCGCTGTTAACCGGAATATCTTCAAAGGTGCCGAATCGCTTATCATGCAGGGAAGAATTGCACTGGAACGTCAGAACGATGTGATTGCCCAGGAATGGGGTGGACAATTGGGAATCAAAGTGCCAAGAATGCTGGTGCCTTTTACCAATAGACAGTTTTTCAGAAAATATTATGGTTCTACCGACTTTATGACTTCATTCAGCTATCAATACCGCCCTGCTGAATTCTCGGCAACCAATGTGGGAGCAGGAATTAAATATGTGTGGAATAAGGGCCGACAGAATTATAACCTGGATTTAATTGATATCAGTTATGTGTATTTTCCATGGATTTCAGATGAGTTTCGTAATTCTTTCATCAATACAGGAAAATACAATCGTTACAATTATGAAGATTATCTGATCATGCGTGTCAATTACAGTACAGCGTTTAACAGCTTTAATCCGAACCGCCCGCTTCGTAATTTTTATTCATACAGATATAGTCTGGAGAGTGCCGGAAACTTACTCTATGGGTTGAATAATCTTTTAGGAACAACAACCGATCAGGATGGCTCTTACAGAATATTCAGCATCAGATATTCGCAATATCTCCGGGGGGAAGTTAATGCTTCTTACAATCAGATCTTTGATAAAAACAACAAACTGGTTTATCATACCGGACTGGGCATTGGGGTGCCTTACGGCAATGCCGACATTATCCCTTTCGAAAGAAGATTTTACTCAGGTGGAGCGAACTCGGTAAGAGGCTGGAGCGAAAGTACCCTCGGACCCGGTACCTACCAGCGAATTAATAGCAGAAGGAGGGACTACAACCAGCTTGGCGATATCAAGATTGACCTCAATGTCGAGTACAGAGCAAAAATGTTTTGGGTGATGGAAGGTGCATTGTTTTTGGATGCCGGAAATAACTGGACATACAAAGAATACTCCAATCAACCCGGTGGAGCATTTAAACTAAGTACTTTCTGGAAAGAGATTGCCATGGCATATGGTATTGGTATCAGGATGGATTTTGATTATGTCATGTTCCGGTTCGATTTGGGAACGAAACTACATAATCCTGCCAATGCGGCCGGCGATCGATGGAGAGTTGTGCCGGGAGACATCAGCGATTTGGCTTTCCACATAGCCATAGGATATCCATTCTGATTTTAATAATACCTGAATGTCATACGGTGATGGTCGGTGAGTCCGTGCAATCTGATAGCTTCCTTGTGTTTCTTTGTTGGATAAGCCTTGTTTTTATTCCAGTCATATTGAGGAAACTGAACATGCAGGCGGTACATCAGTTCATCCCTGTGTGTTTTTGCCAGCACCGAAGCTGCAGCAATCGACATATACTTACTATCACCTTTTACAATCGTCTGATGCGGTATGTTCTCAAAAGGTTTGAATCTGTTGCCGTCGACCAGAATAAACTCAGGAACATGCTTTAAATTCTTAATGGCCAGATGCATGGCTGCAATGGAAGCATTGAGAATATTGATCTTATCAATTTCATGATTATCCACTTCAGCAACGGCCCAATCAATGGCTTCTTTTTCAATGATGAACCTCAGTTTGTCTCTTTGAGATTCCGAAAGTTGTTTGGAGTCGTTCAGCATTTCATTTCTGAAATCCACCGGGAGTATAACTGCAGCTGCCACAACCGGACCGGCAAGGCAACCCCGACCGGCCTCGTCGCAACCACATTCAAGTTTGAAGGATGAAAAATTGGGGAGAAGCATAAGAGATTAGTTTAAATCATTCTGATGCCTGATATCCTTCCATAAATCCGGGCCAAAATTTTTCGCCGGTTTATAAAAAAGAGACCGATCAATCATTTCAGCGTCGATAACGGTAATTTTATCGTTGACAGCACTCAGCAGATTAAGCAGAATGCTTACGATTAACAACCACTTGGCGCCACCCAACATAGCGCCCAGCAAAGCATTGAAGATGCCCAATGACATCATTTTGACCGCGTTATGAATTAACTTTCCGAAAATTTTCAATAAAATGCCAACGCAAATAAAAATGACAATAAATGCCAGCGGTTTGGCACTTTTTAAACTGATGTCGAAAAAATCTGCCAGCCATCCGGCAACAATTTCATTAAATAATCTGGCGCAAATCAATCCCAGAATAATGGTTGCAATAGAAATAACCTCACGCACAAAGCCCCGAAACAGACCAAATACCAGTCCGCCAACAACCGGAATTAAAATATATAAGTCAAGTGAATTCATATTACTGTTGTTTTGAAATTTATGGCATCAAATTTGAAATAGAAAAAACAGAACGTTCAGCAAAGTTATAAAAAAAATCAACAATTTAAAATATAGAGTCATGAAAACAACATCTACCATCGGAACCATCGTGCTGATATTCACAATGCAGACTCTGACCAGTTGTTCAGCACAAAATTACAGATATACTACAAATTACGATTATGATCGTCAGTATACAAATTATGATTTGAGTGAATATCTTGATTTGGAAGCAGTTGCTTCAGTTTTTTCATTTGCCAACGATTATCAGGATTTCGAAAGAAGGCTGAACGATGCAGAAAACAACATTTCTAATCTGGATATGAATAATGATGGTTATATCGACTATCTGAGGGTTTTCAAATATACCGAAAATGGCTATCACATCATCATGATTCAGGCAATTTTAGGTGACAATTACTATCAGGACGTAGCAACCATGATTATTGATCCGAACCGGTCGTACAGAAGGGCTGTTCAGATAATCGGCGAACCATCCCTTTACGGAGCTAATTATATCATAGAACCCGAGTATCGCTGGGAACCACCGATTTTAAGATGGATGAAATATACAAGAACTTACAGATATGCATCACCTTATTACTGGAACAATTATCCCCGTTACTATACATACAGATCATGCATACCGATGTCACATTACTTCAGACACATCAGGAATAACTATTATCATCATCACAGATATTATCATCCCGACAGATTAAGATTTTCAATCAATATCAACCTGTTTGATAAATATGGCCGAAACGACTACTGGAGAGATCACCGCGACAGAAGTTTTGATTACCGCTACAGAGATTATGATTACAGAAACAGAAACGATTTCGACCGTAACGAAAGAAGTAATAAAATACAGTCAGAAAAAAATAAGGGTGGAAGTACCGGTGTTATCAACAGAAGTAATAACTATTCAGAAAGTGAAAGAAGAGAGACCAATGCAGGGGGAACCATCAATAGAAATAATGAAAGTCGCGAAACTAATACCTCCGAACGTGGGACCATCAATCGGACACAGACTGAAAGGGAAGAAGTTACAC
>JBILFS010000091.1:0-7175 GCA_044351455.1 Paludibacter sp.
AAGTGCTTTCCTGATGGCTTTTTTAGTCTTTCTTACTGTTGCAACAGTATGTACACTTTGTCTTGTTACATAACAAACGCCATCAAGTTGAGCTAATAATTTTGACATATCCAAAGGATAACCTCCATTTGTTAACTCTCTACCATTTGGACTTGTTGTAGATTTCATACCCATGAGGGTTGTTGGTGCCATCTGACCTCCGGTCATACCATAAATACCATTGTTTACATAAATAATGGCAATATTTTCACCACGATTACAGGCATGGATAGTTTCTGCTGTGCCAATTGCTGCCAGGTCACCATCACCCTGATAGGTAAACACATAATGATCAGGTAATAGTCTTTTAACAGCTGTAGCCAATGCCGGGGCTCTTCCGTGCGCTGCCTGTTGCCAATCAATATCGAGATATTTATAGGCAAAAACAGCACATCCTACAGGTGCTATCCCGATTATTTTATCCTGGATATCCATTTCCTGGATTATTTCTCCCAGCAATTTGTGGATTACGCCATGACTACATCCCGGACAATAATGCATAGGCTCATCATTCATTACCGTAGTCTTCTCGTAAACAAGATTTGCAGGATTTATTATATCATTAATATTCATAAAAATTTTGATTTCAAAGCGTTTAAAACTTCTTCAGGGGATGGTACAATTCCACCCATTCTTCCATAAAATTCTACCTGTGTTTTTCCTGTTGTCGATAGCCTGACATCTTCTACCATCTGACCAGCATTCATTTCAACTGTGAGATATCCCTTAATCTTTGTTTCATATTCAGCAATGATTTTTTTTGGAAAAGGGAAAAGGGTGATTGGTCTGATTAAACCGGCTTTTATTCCCTGACTACGGGCTATCTCAACTGTTTTCTGACATACCCTGGCCATCGTTCCAAAGGCTACAAAGATATAATCTGCATCTACACAATTGATTTCTTCATAACGAACTTCTTCACGCTCAATAATACTGTATCTTGATTGAAGACGAAGGTTAATTCTTTCCATTTCTTCAGTCTCCAGTTCTAATGATGTAATGTGATTAGGTTTTCTATCAGCCGTTTTACCCAAAGTTGCCCACGGATATTTACTTCTGATTTCATCATTGGTGAGTCTGTCCTGAAAAGGAGGTAAAACAACCTTTTCCATCATCTGGCCAATAATTCCGTCAGCCAGAATCATGGTGGGGGTAAGGTATTTAAATGCCAGCTCAAAAGCCAACACTGTATGATCGGCCATTTCCTGTACAGAAGCAGGCGCGAGTGTAATCATTTTATAATCACCATGCCCACCACCTTTTACTGTTTGAAAATAATCTGATTGACTAGGTTGGATTGTACCTAAACCAGGACCGCCGCGCATAACATTTACTATAACTGCGGGCAATTCTGCACCTGCCAGATAAGAAATACCTTCCTGCATCAAACTTACTCCCGGACTGGATGAACTGGTCATCGATTTTTTACCACAACCTGCTGCTCCATAAACCATATTGATTGATGCAACTTCACTTTCTGCCTGTAAAACTACCATGCCGGTAGTCTTCCAGGGCTCTAAAACCATTAAAGTTTCAAGAATTTCTGATTGAGGTGTGATTGGATATCCGAAATAGCCATCGCAACCACATCTGATTGCAGCATGTGCAATGGCTTCATTTCCTTTTAATAATGTAACTTCTTCTTTATTTGACTTTGTCATATTTTTACTTTATATACTGTAATACAAGCATCAGGACAAACATTTGCACAAGCGGCACATCCAACACATTCCTCAGGATTTTCCATGATAGAAAAATTATAACCTTTGTTATTTGCATCATTTGATAATGCAAGTACATCTGTTGGACATGCAACAACGCATAAATCGCATCCTTTGCATCTTTCCGTATTTACTACAATTGCTCCTTTAAATTTTGCCATATTAGTATAACATCAACATTCGATTTTTGTTTTTATCTTCAAAAATCTATTGCAAAGTAAAGTGTTAATTTCCATATATCAAAATCTGCGGGAGCAAACATCGAAGTGTAAGTAAAAATCAATTATTCGGGATAAAATTGCATTATTTGGGGCGAAAATCCGAAAATTTTTTATTGCTTATTACAAAGAACTTTATATGAACAGTATTTGCAATTATCTAAATTCTTTGTTTGACCAAAAGAAATTGCCGGATCAAATATCGTTTCGATACATAATTTCAATAAATTGACGAATTCATATTCGTAATCTCTATAATCAATAACAAGTAGGTTATTCGATTTTTCTTTTACCTGAAAATCGAAATCAGCCTGATAAATATTTTTTACTTTTATGATTCCGGGCTTAATTGTTTTTTCGGATTTGAATTGTTTATGATACAAGTAGCAATAAAATAAAATCTGGAAAACATATGCTGATCTTTTTTCAACACTGATTTCTGTATTGAATATGGTTTCCATATCAGCAAATTCATTTTCTGCTTTTCCGGTTTTGTAATCAAGAATATGAAGTACATCATTGCGCTCATCAATTCTATCTATAATTCCTTTCAGATTGATTTTTCCAAATTTTGTGTCAATATAGGAATATATCCGCTCTTCGCCCGAAATGTAACGAAATGGTGTATTCTTTTTATCAAAAAGAAGTACTCCTTCAATATACTTTTCAATGATTTTAGAAATTAAAAGGTTATTTCCCTTTAGTTCAGGGATATATTTATCACCTGTATTTTTGAAAAAGTACTTATTAAAAGCATCTAAGGTTAATTTATAAGTAGTATCTTTATCCTTGATAAACTTATCTACAACATCTGCATCTATCAGCCGGTTTTTATATGGTTTATAAATTCCGGAAATTACATCATGAAAAATATTGCCAAAAACATTATTTTCAATATCATCTGTTACAACATCCTGCTCTCTGATTTTTTCTATTTCAGAAAAATAAAATTTTAACGGACAATCCAGGTAATTTTTAATTGATGATGCTGACAATGCTAATTCATTTCCTTCTTTATATTTGATTAATTTTTCCTGAATTTGTTTGGTTTTATTGATAACAATTTCTTCATTTTGAGATAATTGTACTTCATATTTAATTTCCTCAATTATAAAATCAACTTTATAAAGATATTTAAGCTGATGATAAAACCTGCTTAGTTCACTCGATTGTCCGTTTTCGTTTCTGCTATCACTGATGAAAAATATATTTTCTGCTCTTTGTATAAGACGATAGAAATTGTAGGATGTTATGGCATCTAATAACTCAAAAGTTGGTAATCCATAAGCTTTTCTTAATTGAAATGGTATGAATGTTTCCTGATTCCTGTTTGCAGGAAAAACCCCTTCATTGAAAGATGTAATGATTAAATTTTTGAAATCCAATCCTCTGGTTTCAAGCATACCCATAATCTGCAGTCCATTTACCGGCTCGCCTTCAAAGGGGACACTGATTCCTGATGTTAATTTCTTAATGATTTTAATTTCTGTTTCAGGAAGCATGGTTTCATCCCTGAGTTTTGTTTTGAAAATTTCGTTGATTCTCTTAACTGTTGTTATATATTGAAACAGAAATGCTTGTTCAAGGGTAGTGTCTTTCTGATTATCAGTAAATAAATTGCTGAAGAATAGATTTAATATTTCAAGAAGATATTCCGAAAAACAACCTGCTTTAAGTTCCGATCTGAATATGGTTTTCAAAATGGGATCATTAGAAAATTCATTTTCAGAGATATAGATTAAATTTTTCAGATTGATTTTATTCTTCAGATTCTTAATGACATTTTCATCAACAATATCATGTATGAATTGCTGGTTCAGTATATTGAGTACTGACAAGTGATAGAAATCATGCTTTCTGATCTTCTTTCTCAAATCAAATATTTGTTCAATTAATCCGGCAACAGGAGTCAGATTTAATGGATAACCCATTGTTACATTGACATTTGAAATGCCTGGTGGAAGTGAATATAAAACCGGTAAAAGCAAATTTTCATCTGGCAGCACTACTGCTGTTTCAAGAAATTCTTTATCATTGATTTCATCACCATACAAATCTTCCAATATTTTATTCACGTATTTTGATTGTCCTACCGAGGAAGGAATGTTAAACAAGTGAATTTTCTTGGATTTTAATGGTATGTCATGCTTCTCGATATTCAAACGTGACTTAAACAGACTTAAATTTTCATTCTTGTATAATGATGCCGGGTTATCATTGTCCTGTAATTCAATTGAATCATAATCCCAGTAAAAATCAGTTTCATAATATTTATTAAGTGAAAGAAATAGTGATTTCTCACATGGATTTAAAGCATTAAAACCAACAAAAACAAACTTCTTGTTTTCAAAGAAATCAAATTTCTCACCTTTTTCTAATCTTTCAGTTATATCTCTGAATATTAATCCTTTCCATGCTGTTTTCTCACTCAATAATTCATCTTTCAATTTTTCGTAAACCGGCAAAAGAATTTCCCATAATTCTAAAAAATCAGTACGTGATTTTGACCAGTTACTTTTGATAAATGAACCCCAAAACTCATTGATTGCATTTAATTGATTTTCAGTAATATAATCATAATTATTATCAATGTCCTTCAAATCTTTGATGTTTACAAATAACTGCTTTGCATCAACTTTATACGTATCTATTTCATTGAAATCACTTAAAAGCATTTCTCCCCAGAAAGCAAAATCATCGAATGATTCAGTTGAACCACTAATTTCCTTATAAGTCTGATATAATTGAATTAACAAACTTATTCTATCGATTTCTTTAATTTCTGATGCATGAAAAAAGCAACTCTCTATTGTTAATATTTCAGGTGAAAAAATTGTTTTTCCAGATATTTCTGATAAGAATTTTTCAAAGAAAACGCCTGCTCTCCGGTTTGGAAAAATGAATGTGAAGTCAGAAATTCCGGATTCATAGTGTTGATAATAAGCATTCGCAATACGGTATAGAAAGCTGTTATTTAGCATGGATTGTTTTTTAATAGGATATTTGCAAAGATAATAAAAACATCAACTGAATACAATTTTCAGATTATTTGATTACTTTAGCATTTTAAAAATAAACAAATGATAGGAACAATTGTTAATACATTAGCTGTTATTGCGGGTGGTAGTATAGGATTATTGGTACACAAAAAATTATCTGACAATATAAATAAAATCTATTTCCAGGCCATAGGCCTGGTAACTATTGCATTAGGTATCAATATGGTTTGGAATATAGAAAAGGTTTTACCTGTTGTTTTAAGTATTGTTTTAGGTGCAATAACAGGTGAATTATTGTCTTTAGAGAAAAAAGTTGATAAGATTGGTGACTACTTAAAAATAAAACTAAAAACAAAAAACGAAAGATTCACAGAAGGATTAGTAACATCATTTTTATTGTTTTGTATTGGCTCTATGACTATTGTTGGAGCCATTCAGGAAGGAACAGGAGGTTCGTCTGATTTATTGTTTACCAAGTCGGTAATGGATTTCTTTTCGGCAATGTTATTGGCAACAGGATTGGGATTAGGAGTGATAGTATCATCAATTCCTTTGTTCTTATTTCAGGGTGGAATTACTTTAGTTGCAATGCTGAGTGCTCAATTTTTGAATGAAGATATCATACTTGGACTAACAAATGTTGGAGGAATTTTATTGATTGGATTAGGTGTTAATATATTAGAAATTAAAAAGTTAAGTATTTTAAACATGATTCCGTCCCTTCTTTATATAATTATTTTATTATTATTGTTTGGATAACTCTGCACAATTGTATTATTTTTGTGTAGTTTTTAACTAATTGAAATATGAACAAAAACGAAATTTTTGAAAAAAGATTAAAAACCCTGAGAGAAATTGAAGATAATGCTGCAAACAAACAGCATCTAAAGGGGAAATTAACTGCCAGAGAAAGACTTAACGTTCTTTTTGATGAAGGTACATTCTTTGAATTTGATGCATTTGTATCACCTTCACAAAGTCCGATGAGTAGTCGTCAATCCAATTTTGGGGATGGAGTAGTGGTTGGAAGGGGTTTGGTTCAAGGCAAAAGTGTTTTTGCTTATGCACAGGATTTTACAGTGCTTGGAGGTTCTTTAGGGTTTTCTCATGGTATGAAGATTGCCAAAGTACAGGAAATGGCATTAAAACTCGGAGCGCCAATTGTTGGATTAATGGACTCCGGAGGTGCGAGGATTCAGGAAGGGGTAAAAAGTTTATCAGCCTATGCTACCATATTCAATAATAATGTAAAATCATCCGGCATTGTTCCCCAAATCTCGGTAATTCTTGGTCCTGCTGCAGGTGGTGCTGTTTATTCTCCGGCATTAACAGATTTTATTTTCATGACCAAAAAAACATCCTATATGTTTGTAACTGGTCCTGATGTGGTAAAAGAAGTTTTAAATGAAGAGATTGATATGGATGGTCTCGGAGGAGGAGATGTACATTCCACTAAAAGTGGTGTTGCTCATTTTGTATCTGAAGATGAAGAACATACTATACTTCTGGTAAGAAAATTATTGTCTTATATTCCTTCTAATAACTTCGAATCATTACCTGTATCACATCTTGTGAAAAGTTATAAATCCCGACAACATTTTCTGAATAAAATAATCCCAGACGATCCAAACCGTCCTTATGATATGAAGGAAATAATCTCGATTATTGTCGATAAGGATTCGTTTTTTGAGGTTCATGAGAATTTTGCACAGAATATTTTAATAGGTTTTGCGCGTTTGAACGGAAAAACTATCGGAATTGTTGCCAATCAACCCAAAGTAATGGCCGGTACGCTTGATATTAATGCAAGTGTCAAAGGATCCAGATTTGTACGCTTCTGTGATGCTTTCAACATCCCTTTATTGATTTTGGAGGATGTTCCCGGATTTTTACCTGGCATAGAACAGGAACATAATGGCATTATCAGAAACGGAGCAAAACTTCTTTACGCATTTTGTGAAGCCACAGTCCCGAAAATAACTGTGATAACCAGGAAAGCTTACGGTGGTGCATACATCGTTATGAGTAGTAAAAATACAGGTGGTGATTTTAATTTTGCCTGGCCATCTGCCGAAATTGCTGTAATGGGACCTGCAGGTGCTATTAAAATTGTAAATAAACATGAACTTGCTAATGCAGAGAATAAAGCAGAGCTTGAGAAAATACTGACTGAAAAGTATAAACAGGAAATAGCAAAT
>JBILFS010000454.1:0-7761 GCA_044351455.1 Paludibacter sp.
AATCGCGACGCCAGCCAATGGGGTATTTAAGACTTGTTTTCGACATGGCATATTCCAAACCAACCATATTATCACTCATCATGATGAGTTGTTTATCAGGAAAAGCTTTTACAAATACATCAATGATATGTTGAATGGTAGCAGGTGTTATAGCGGTCAGCGGAGCAGGTGGATTTTCGAAACCACCTGACATGTGCCATTCCCCCCAGTTGCCATAAGTGCGAATTTCTATATACCCGATTCGTGGATCTTTGTTAAATGCACGCCCTAAATTAGCAACCAATGAATCGTGACGTTCAAGAAAATAAGGACTATTCCAGTCGGGTACCCAGCATTTCTTATTATTACTATACCAGGAATTCATTTTGGCATCCATATAAGCCGGGTAGGCATGGTCGGTACCTTGTACCACACAACGGAAAGCAAGTCCGAAAGTACCCCGTCCATCAGGATCGCTATAAGCAGCAGCAGCTTCGTTATAAAGTGTCGAAAAATTATAATTACCTTCTGAAGTCTCGAAAACAGTCCAGTTATAGCGAGCATAGCGGTCGATGCTCGGGAATGGTGCCATTTCATTACCGTTCCAGCGACAAAAACCTCTGTCGGGATTGGTGATATCGTTGTCGGATATGGGAATAACCGGAAGGGTATATTTTGTATCTGAAGCATTTGAAATTAATTCAGAACTAAATGCAAATAAAATATTATTCTGTAAAAACAGCAAAAAACATAAAAAGCGGAACATGTGATTCATTGTAATCGTATTTATTTATTTTACGGCTACAAAATTAGGGCACTTTCAAGAATGATAACGGTCAATTATTGTTGGAATAGGGGTGATAAATTGTAGGAAAAAATAAAAGTCTCCTTTGTGGGAGACTTTTGCATTCTATTTTGTTGAATCACTTTATTTCACTTGTTTAAAATACGGTAATCTATCCAACGGCACATTAATTTGATAGGTTTTTCCACCTTTATACATTTTTCCATCGTCCGACAGCCACTTACCCTTTGGTAAAACCACATTGCGCGTTAGTGCACCTTTTTTCAGTATGGGAGCAACCATAATGCTACTACCTAACAGAAATTGGTCGTTTACATTTTCAAAACCCTGATTCGGATAAAGTAATTCGAGCGAATACATAATGGATTCTCCTGTTTTGGCCGAGTTTTCGGCAAGTTTCAGTATTTCGGGAGTAAGTTTCATGCGTAAATCAACAACTTTTTTAACCGCTGCAAAATGTACACTATCCAACACACGCCAGGGTGCTGCCGAAAATTGCATCATGGGCATTAAGGCATGACATTGCGCAGAGCGAACAACTAAATCCTGATCAATTTTGGATCCTTCGAGAAACGAAACAAAATCGCCACCACCAATTAAATCGGGACATGAAAACGTATAGCCTACCAAATTTTCGATTAACATATTAGGTATCAAAGTATGTAAATCTTCCCAATTGTGTTTTTTATCGCGTAAGCGCTGAGCCAATGGCTGTCCGGCCATTTTCCAGCAGGCACGAAATTCGTTGAGTGGATATTTTAGCCCGAATTCGGCAAAAAGTCGTGCATGTTCATTGGGTGTTACATCTTTCATGCTCACGGCATTTTCGTGAACAGGATAATATCTAAAGTCGCCGGCATCAAATTTAAATCCATCCACACCATAATCCTTAACCAATCTGTTTAATTGATCATCGAACCATTTCACTGCAGCAGGATTTGTAAAATCCAGTACATGTGAATAACCATTCCACCAGTTTATCAATGCCGGTTGTTTTGCTTGCGCAAAAGTTCCTCCTGATTGATTTCGTTGCATCAAAAAGCCTTTGCCTTTACCAATTTCTCGGCATATTTGGTATTGATCGGGGCTTACAAACGGACAAATCCAGAGCATAACTTTGAAACCCATAGCATGCAATTCGTCAATCATTTTTTTGGGATTTGAAAATCGACCCGGATGAAAATTCCACACACCATAAGCCTCTTGCCATGTATCGTCAATCATCAGCACACCAGCCGGTAAACCATTTGCCAGAATATTGCGGGCATATTCCAGTATATCTTCCTGATTCTGATCGTATTGTAATTCAATCCAGGTATTGTATTGCGGAGCAGAAAAGAGCAATTTATCCGGCATTTTACCCGAAGCGGGGAAAAAAGTCCGAGATACATATTCACGCACTTCCGAAAGTGATTTTCCAATTCTACCGCTTTCAATTTTACTTATTACGTTACTGATAATTAGTTTGTTATTGAGAATCTGAAATTTAAACGGGTCTTCGCTCCACACATATTGGCCTTTGCTGGTCAGCAATAAGGGCTGTACCTGATTACCAAAATTATCGCCATACAATTCGAATGATTTGCCGTGATTCACAGGCATATTGCTTCCTTCGTTCACGATGCCCGACCATACTTTTTCCCCAATTTCAAGCGGGATTTCAATTGTTTTACTTTGTGCATGCGCTGTTAAGCTTATCGTTAACACGCAAATAATAAAAATCAGTTTTCTCATCTTTATAAATTATTAAAAATCAACAGCAAAATGCTTAACTTTGAAACAGTCTCTGTTTATTTACTCAAAAAAAATTATTGCTTAAATGGAGGTGCCAATTCCTGACGAGGAGTACCTCCACCGCCAATGGATGTTGCCGAGTTATTTGTTACAATATTCAACGCTTTGTAAATCTTCACAATATCGCGTCCCCAAGGTGTAGAAGTGGACTGGCTCATGCTAACTACAAAGTCGAATCCCCAGTTTTTCTTAAATTCATCTCTGAATCTGCCGTTTGGCCCCCATTCGGTTTCGATAGCAAAAACATCCCAGCCTGTATCGTCCACCACATAACCTCCATAATCCTGCAATGCCTGAGCTATCATTTTAGCCGGTTGAGTTTCGAGGCCTAACGATTCGATTGTTACTTTTGCCGGAATTGCCATTAGTGCACCCATACGGCAATCGGGAACTGCCGGAGTTGTACGATCTTTGCCATAATCGGTAGGTGCAGCAGCATCGGCAGCCAATGCCGGCCAGCGAAAACCTTTATTCACAGCATCGTAATACAAATTCTTTTTTCCGCAAATATTCATTTTAATGGCGTGGCGAATGGGACCCGAAGTAGGCGAAAGTTCATGATTACGGATTGAACCACCCAAAACCGAAAGTCGCGAACCACCATGCGAACCATAATATCCCTGCCCGTATAAATCCTGATTGTCGGCATATACATAGCCCGTTGTGGCATCGCCACCCTGAGTACAATGCGCAAAAGGTTGCGATTGCCAAATGGTACGTTTATCTTTAAGCAACACCGCAATACCTGCATTTGGCTTTGTACCATCCCAGGTAGTTGGACTTACCACAAAACTTTGTGGAATTGGCACGTTGGCCTGCAAATTCAGCGGTTGATTGGGCGTACAGCGGTCGCCTTCGCCCCAACGAACGCTACACCAATACACTTTCATATCAGGAACGTCGGGCGTAAGGACAATATAATCTTCATCGAGCGTAAGCATCCCTTTGGTAGGCATTTCCAAATTTGCCGGAGTGTAAGTAGCATTGCTGCCAATAGGCATGTTCCAAATGGAATTTTGAGCAAATGGCCATAAATACGGGTCGCGGGCTTCTGTTTTATACTGGTTTTTTATCAGAATATTTTTCTGACCTTTTACACCGGTTCCATCCATAGCTGTAGCACGTACAGTTACAGTTCCATCGCCACCGGCAGTGAGTAACCCATCAGTGCTAATAGTAGCGGCTCCCTGTGTGTTATTTACAGCCCAAAGCACAGTACGAATTTCGGCATCAGCCGGTTCAACCTGAGCTGCCATTTGTAGCGTGCCACCTTTGGTTATTATTGAATCAGATGTGCTTTTTACTGTTATGGAAGTAACTAATTTAGCTTCGGTGCCACAAGCAGCCAAACTAATTAGCAACAGCGATAGTATCGGAAATTGAAATCGCATAATCCTGTTATTTAATAATATTTTTTATTCTTGCTTTCATGTCAAACACATCATCCAAATTCAGATTTACAGGCGAAGTTCCTGTAATTATCAACTCACCCGAAAGTGCTTTTGCAACCGAGCGTATTGTTGAATCGTCGCACGAATATGCATTGATAATGGTGCTAACCCGCTCAAAATATTCGTTGGTGTGATAAGGCGAGCCCAGCGAAACGAAAATAACTTTCGATTTGTCGGTGGAATTGATACACCACACCGTTTGTGCCTGATTGTCCCAAAACTGAAGCGGCCCCGGTGGATAATGAAAATAGCGGTTAGCCACAAATATCACTTTATCGTATTTATCGGTAAGTTCGTCCGACCAGAACGAACGTTCATACAATATATCACTCTGAAAATCGACATTAAATCCTTTTGCAATTAGTTCCTTTTGCAATTTTATAATTTGCTGGGTAGGATAATTGCCACGAACACACGAAGCTGCCATACCGACCATTAATATTTTCTCCTTTTTGGCAGGATTTAATGGTAATATTTTCTTTGAATCGCGAACAAGTGTAATCGCATTATCAGCAATATCCTGCGCTACCTTGTCGAATTTTGAAATTTCATCAGCGCTAATTGATTTAATCAATTCACGGTCTCTTTTCAACAATCCAAAACGCTCTTTCATTGCCCACACCCGCTGTACAGCATCGTTGAGTCTGCTTATGGGTATTTCGCCCCGTTTGATACGCACTTCCACCGAATCCATAAATTCGTACGAAGGCCACAACATCATATCCACACCAGCTTCGAAACTTTTTATTTCGCTCTCTACGTTTGATTTGTAATACCCTCTGAAACCAGCCATTACCAATGCATCGGAAACAATTACACCCTTAAAGCCTAGTTTACCCTTTAATAAATCAGTCAGTAATTCGTGGGATAAAGTTGCAGGCGGATAAAATCCGTTGATTTTTGTTTTCTGATAAGCAGGCAACGAAATATGTCCGGGCATAATACAGGCCACACCATGCTGAATAAGACTGCTATACACTTTCCCGAATGTTTTATCCCAATCGGCTTTGGACAGCGAATTACTACTGGTGAGCAAATGCTGGTCGCGGTAATCCACACCATCGCCCGGAAAATGTTTGATGGTAGCTGCCACGCCATTTTGCTGTAAACCATTGATTTGCTGCTTCAGTAAACGAATTGCTTTGTCAGGATTATCGGAAATGGAACGGGTATTGGCAATTGGATTAAACGGATTCAGATTCAAATCGCAAACAGGATGCAACACCCAGTTTACACCTACCGAACGCGATTCCATAGCAACACCTTCGCCGTATTGATACGCCATTTTCTCGTTGTTGGTTGCACCAATCGACATTTCGCGCGGAAAAGCAGTCATGCCGGGCAATCCAAGTCCTGTTTCGTAATCTTCCTGCATAATGAGCGGAAGCCGACTTGCCTGCTGGTATTCAACTACAGCTTTACGCAAATGTTCGGTTTTATCTTCGCTTTTTACGCCATCGAACAGTTTATAACCCATGAAAAAAGCACCCACAGGATAGTTTCTGAAGAAACCATCGAGTGTTCCATTTCCAAGTTTCAGCTCCGCTTTCCGGTCGGGAAGCATAACCATAGTTTGGCCTATTTTCTCACGAATGGAAAGGGATTTCCACATGGTATCTTTGGGAATGAATCGGGCATTTTTTTTCGATTCCAATTCAGCTGATTTTAGCGAATTGGAAAACAGGAAAAGAGAACCAATTAAAACGGGTAATATAAACTTTCTCATTGCATTGAATTATTCCTGCTGTTGCAATGAATTTATCGCAACCGCAGGAAATATAGAAATTACAAAATTATTTTCTGAGCTAAAACACCTTTGGCTGATTGCAGCCTTACAACATAAATCCCTTTTTGCAAGCTGATTAGCTGCCCTGCTTCCACTTTTGACGAATGAAGCACCTGACCCACCATCGAAATTACCTGAACATTGCCATTTTCGGTTAATATAATGCCGCCATTAGCAGGTAATACAAAGTTTACATTTCTGATTATCGGATTATTAATTCCTGTTGGTGGGGTTACAGTACTAACTGATCCTTCTTCGAAAGCACCCACAGCCCTGAATGTGGCAAACGCACGACCCGAGAAATCTTTTAAGTTAGCAGCAACGGCAGCAGCTATAGTATCATTCTGATTTGCAGCTACACCTTTACCAACAAGGAATGAACCTGTTTGAAGACTCCAGTTGGCTTTCAAGTAAGAATCATCGCTTAATGCTCCGGCTGTTGTAGTTGGATTCACAAATAATGCTTTGTCTGCTGCTCCTGTTTCGAATGTTACATTGCCTGCTATTCTTTTGGGTGCAGCAGGGTTGTTGTAATATGACTTACCTGTAGCATAATTATTAAAAATATTACCTAAAACTGAATTTGAACTTGCAATTTCCACTGTTGTCGGATCAACCGGAGAACCATTCAATGATTTTACATTTTTATAATAAACGTTATTGATAATGTTGGGATAATAAGTTGCACCAGCATTAATCAACATCAGGTTAGCCCCCAGGTTACTTATTTTATTATAAGCTATAGTATTGTTAATAATATATACCGTTGATGGTCCTGTACCGTTATTAAATCCAGTTCCAAACATACCACCATTGGTTGTAGCAGGCGAAGTTGCTGATTTAATGTACGAACATTCGTTGTTGTAAATCAGATTGTTTGCTATTGAAGAAGGTGTACCTTTTGCAGGGTCATGCATATTGATATAAATCAATAAACCTCTTTGGCGACCGGCTAATGAAGTGAGCGTAGAGTTACTGAAATCGGCAATTGTTTTGTTGTTTCGAATCACACAACCTATAATGCCGGGAGTTATATCAGTCAATTTTTGTTGATGTAATAGCTCAATAAGCGGTGAAAATTGATTATCTGTAGTGCCCGTAAATACACCTGTAACAGTATTGTTCTGAACCAAACAGTATTCCATACGTCCTTTATTCCAGACAAAAGGACGAAGTGATGCATTATTTGTTTTCAAAAAAGCATCTTTGATAGTACAATTTCTGAATGCTGTATTTGGACCGATTACAAACATCTGTACTTCAGTTGCAACTGTTGAGAAATCGTAATTGGTAGGCATCCAAAATTCTAAACCATCAACTATGCGGGTATTAGTTTGCCCACCACACACAAAAGCACGAGCACCATTAGTTAATTCAAAAATAATACGTGTTGGATACTTAAATTCCCAGGGTTCAACTATACCATTGCCGTCCACGTCAATTAACTGACGTTGCGAATTATTTGTTTCATCGCCTTTAAATCCGCCGAATACATTTATGTCCGCAAAACTCAGTGATTCTTTTCCCTGTCCTGCTTCGGTTGATGTTCTTGTATATAAATTATACCCTGACACACCATCTGCATCGCCCTGTACCCAGATATTATCACCTGCTGTTGCACGCACTTTGGCAGTGTCGAGGCTTAATACTGCTGTAGCCCATGATAATCCGTTGTTGGTGTTACTTCCATTGTAACTCACGTAAATTGTTTTTGCATTTGCAACCAAAGCAAATGATGTTAAGCACAAAAGTGCTGTAAAAAGTCGTTTTGTTTTCATTATCCTATTAGTTTTTAGTTAGACTGATATTTTTTTGTTTCGTGTTTCAAGTTTATCTCTCATTGGTCGATGACCGTTGGTTCGTGTTTCAAGTTTCGAATCTCTTGTATTTGTACTTTTTTCTATTGTCTTTATTCTTTGTTCTTGATTCCTCCTACAATTTATTCA
>JBILFS010000072.1:0-7747 GCA_044351455.1 Paludibacter sp.
GGACAAAAATGTACGATATGTACCCCATTGTAAACAAATGGGTGCATGTAGCAATTGTAATGTCATCCGGTTCCACCGTTAACAACGTGAAGATGTATTATAATGGCAGGTTGTCAACTCCAACCAATACCGGAACGAATCCTGCAATTAACACGACTTCAACCTTATTGAAGCTATTTCAAAAATATAAGGGTTGGGTGAGCGATTTTCGCTATTACGATCAGGCCCTTACTCATGCTCAGGTTCAGGAAGTTTACGGTAGAAAAGATTTGGTACTTCACTACAAATTTGATGAAGCAACAAGTGCAACTAATGCTGTTGATTATTCTTATTATGGTTGGGCATCCACAAAATCAGGTACTATAACACTGGGTCACACCGATGGAATTCGCGGACAAGTTGCTAAGTTTACAGGTGGAACGCTGAATGTTACCAATTTCAAGGGAATCCTTGGAAGTAATCCCCGTACGCTTGCATTTTGGTTTAAACAGGATGTTCCTTATACTTACACAGGTGTTATGTACTATGGTGGAGGTACTGCACAATTTCAGGTACAGGTAAATGCCTCGGGGAATATTGTGGTTTATAATTCCTATACCAGTCCAACAGTTCAAAGTTATTTGGTTGGTGTAGGTCCGTATGATTTTTCATCATGGCGACATATTGCTATTGTTACAAATGGTTCAGATGCTACACAGACAAAAATTTATGTTGACGGTGTTGAAGTATCCTCATATGATTTATCCAATCTTCAGGTAACAACTTTCAATACAGCTACATCTTCAGATATGAAAGCTGCAAATAATTTAACAGGTTATTTGAGTGATATGCGACTATACGCTGCTGAAATGAATCAGAGTGAAGTTTCAAATATTATGAATAACATCTCTACAGGTACAGAAAAGATACATGCTGCAGATATTGCTGTTTATCCAACTACAACAACAGGCAAATTATTTATCAGGGGAAATGTAAATAATATCAGGATTTTTAGTTTAACAGGAATGCTAATGAGAGAAATGAATGCTAAAAATATTGAGTCGGTAGATATTGAAGGGTTTAAACCCGGAATGTATATTGTTTATTTGAATCAAAGACATTCATTTAAAATCTTCAAACAGTAAAAAATCTGAATTAAGTTTTAATTTTCTAATGTGTTAACTTTAAAATATCAGGTTATGAAACATCTTTTATTAAGTGTGATTTTTATCTCACTGAATGCCATAGGCCAGATTACATTTGATCCTGTGCCCTCATACTTTCGTGTTTCCAGAGATTTACCATTAGTTGAATTAAATCCTACTCAAACGATATTTCTGTCAAGCTACGGAGCAGTACCGAATGATGGTCTTGATGATAAACAGGCAATTATTAATGCAATAAATGCAGCAAATTCCGCCTCAAATCTAAATAATAAAGTAAAGCTTTTATTTGATACGGGCGTATATGATATTTTTCCTGCTACCGGGCCTAATCATGCGATGGTTCTTAGTAATCTGGATTATATAGTAATCGATGGAAATAATGCAGAAATAATCAATCATAATCCTGAGATTGGAGTATTCCAATTTCATAATTGTACCAGTGTAATCATTCAAAATTTAAAAATTGATTACAATAAATTACCTTTTACTCAGGGTTCGGTTACAGCTGTTAACAAAACTAATAAAACATTCGATTTTACTATTGATACAGGATTTCCTTCATTGTCGGAAAGTTACTTTGCTAATGCATCTGAAAAGTGGGGGATGTTAAAAATATCAACCGGAAAACTCAAGGGAGGTGTCGATTATTTATTTAATGAAACAAGTGTAACCCAGATTTCTGCTTCAGTTTTCAGACTAAAATATGCCACATCTACAGAAATTAATCAGTTTAAAGTAGGAGATAAATTTGTAAAATTAGCAAGAAACAATAATCGTACTGTGTTTTATATCAGCAATAGTAAAAATCTTACTTTGCTGAATACTGTAATTTATGCCTCACCGGCAGTTGCTATCAGCTCGTATAACAATTACGAATGGAATATAATCAATTGTAGCATTGTTCCTAAATCCGGTAGAATTCAAAGCACAAATGCTGATTGTATCCACTCCAGTGGAAATTATCTTGGGCCATGGGTACAGGGTTGTACATTTGAAACGCAAAGTGATGATGGTGTAAATTTAAAGTACATGAACAGGGAAATACTTTCAATAACAAGTCCCACATTAATAAAAATTAAATGGGATGTCAGCGTTGGCGATTCTTTGGTCTTTTACGAACCACTTTCTGGTACAATTCTGGGTGAAGCCGGTGTGGCTGCTGTTACAAATTCAGGAAATGGTGAATATAATGTAATTCTGAACTCAGGAGTGAACCTGACTACCACAGGTTCACACCAATCTGCAAATAAATTATATATCAAAAACAAATCAAATGAATCTTTCATATTCAGAAATAATACTTTCAGCAAAGGTAGGAGGTTTGGTATACAGGTTCAGGCTCCTTATGGGGTAATTGAAAATTGCACTTTTCAGGATTTGAGTAATAGCGCACTTCATATTGAAAATGGAGTAGACTGGAGTGAAGGGTATTTTACCAAAAATTTGAAAGTGTTGAACAATACCATTACAAATTGTGGTTTTGATTTATTATACTGTTCAAATACGCTTGCCGGAGCAATTACAACAAGAGTGGCAAAATTAGGAACTCCATGTAACACATCTGTTACCTGGTGTGGCACTGAGACTGCTACAGTTCAGGGGCAGTTAAATGTTGAAATATCAGGGAATAATATCTCTTATAATAAATGTGGATTGCATCTTCAAAATGTAAACGGACTGACATTAAAAGATAATATTATAAGCCGAAATTCGGGTGATATTACTACCGGAACTCCAGTCCCTGTATATATTAATAATTGTAATCAGGATTTATCTCAAGCTTTAATTGATTTTCCAATGAATGAAGGTGCCAATGCTACTTCGCTTGTAAACTTTATTCAGGGAAGTACAATTTATGCAGATAAAAACTGCTGGAGTGCAACCATGAATTCAGCTTATCAGGATACTTCGAGGGGTAATGTGTGGTATATTGATTCAAATTATGGTGGATTCTTTCATGTTAAAAAAGACAATAACGTGAATTACCCCGGAGCAACCGGAACTACTTCGAGAACGTATTCACTTTGGTTTAAGCCGGATCTACTTCAGTTTAATGATTTGTTATACAGTGGCACATCGCCGGATATTTTTACAATTCAAATGGAAAGTGGCGGTGTAATAAGAGTCGGTGATAACACAAACTGGGTAAGGATGACAGGTTTAATGCCTCTGGTAAATCAATGGAACCATTTGGTAGTATCAGTACCTGCGAATTCCGGAGTTCATAATGTCAAATTATATCTTAACGGACAGCTATCAACTGCAACAAATACAGGTATTAATGCAACGATTATTACCGCTTCTAATTTGTTAAAATTGTATCAGAAGTTCAAAGGATATGTCAGCGATTTCAGGTTTTATAATTATGCTTTGATTGATCAACAAGTTAGTAACCTGTATTCTTCAACCCTGAATAATAGTCCCTACAGAGTCACTACTATAACTACAGATATTACTTCACCAAATGAAACCGGGATAACTGTATATCCTATACAAACAAAAGGAATGATTTATTTCAATCATTCAATTCGAAGCCTGAAAATTTATGATCTAACAGGATCAATTGTTTCACATACAGAAGGTTTAGAGATAGACGCATATAATATTTCGTCACTAAAGAGTGGCATTTATTTATTGAAAGTAAATAATAATCAGATAGTAAGAATTGTTAAACAATAAAAAATGAACAAAATTTTTCATACAGCTCTCCTTTTAATGTCATTCATGTTGGTTAAGGCTCAGATTAATTTTGAGCCTCAACCATCATTCTTTCCTGAAAAACGCGAGCTTCCGCTTATAAGTTTAGATACTAAACAGGTAATAAATGTATCAGATTATGGTGCATTTCCCAACGACGGTGTCGATGATTTGAAAGGGATAAAGGATGCCATTGCCTGGGCAAATCTGTATTCAAACCTGAATAATCCGGTGGAGGTGAGATTTAATCAGGGGAAGTATGATGTATTTCCTGCAGATAATCTGGATCATACATTTAGCATTAACAGTGTCGATTGTATTGTAATTAATGGAAATAATGCTGAAATTATTAATCATAATCCAATGGTTGGGTTAATGATGTTTAATGGTTGCGGAAAGGTAATTGTCAAAGACCTGTCAGTCGATTACGATAAATTGCCATTTACTCAGGGCATGGTAACAGCTGTAAATACTACGAATAAAACATTTGATTTGAATATTTCCGAAGGATTTCCGCAATTGGACGAACCCTATTTTACTTCTGCTCCTCAAAAATGGGGTATGCTCAAAGAGGCAAGCGGCAAACTAAAGAATAATGCTGATTATCTTTTCCCTTACTACGGTTGGACCAAGGTTTCTGACAGAGTTTTCCGAATCTCTCAACCTAACTTAACAGGACAGGTTAAAACGGGAGATTATTTTGTTCAGATAGCCCGCAATAACGGATCAAGTGTTTTTCATGTTATGAATTCCAATCAAGTAACATTTCTGAATGTAACGGTGTATGCTGGGCCAACTGTTGCCTGGGGTGCAAACGAAAACATGGAATGGAATATTATTAATTGTAATGTTATTCCCAAAGCAGGCAGATTACATAGTACCAATGCCGATTGCATTCATGCCAATGGTAGTTATTTTGGTGCGTGGGTTCAGGGCTGCAGGTTCGAAGCTGTAAGTGACGATGTGGTAAATTACAAATTTGGTTTACGATCTATCGAATCAATATTGGCTCCTAATAAAATTCGCATCTCCGGAGGAACGCTCGAGGTGGAAGATACATTGCAGTTTTTTAACCCCCGAAGTGGCACTTATCTGGGCGAAGCTGTAGTGACAAGCACACGTACTTCTGCAGGTGTAGTTGGGCAGGACATCACCCTATCAACAAATATTTCATTAACTCAGGCAGGAACACATCAAACAGCCGACAAAGCCTACATAAAAAACAGGTCAAACCAATCTTTCGTTTTCAGAAATAATACATTAAAAAATATTCGCAGGTATGGTATGTTTCTGCAATGTAGTGCAGGTATTATCGAAAATAACACATTTGAAAATATGAGTGGCGGTGGCATTCGTATCGAAAACGGAGTTGATTGGTCGGAAGGATTTACTGCAAACAACATCGTCATCCGGAATAACCAGTTCACAAATTGTGGTTTCGATAATCAGTTTAAGAGCGATGCAGCAGCAGCAACAATTACTGCACAATTTTCCAGATTAGGTACACCATGCAGCACTTCTCAGTCGTGGTGCGGTGTTGTAGCTACTTTGTGGCAGGGGCACCGGAATATTCAAATCACAAACAATACAATTGTCTATAATAAAAAAGGTTTGCATCTTACAAACATTAATGGACTTTACGAAGCAAATAATACACTCACAAGAAATGCTTCAGATCCAACAGGAATGGTAAATGTACCTTCGTATGTCAGCAATTGTACGCGCACTAACAATGCATTAACCAATGTAACTGAAGTAAAAACAGAAACCGGCTTTTTTTTTCCGACGATAGTAACTGATATAATCAATTTTAATAATCATATTGATGCGATTAGCGTGTATAATGCTGTTGGTCAATTGGTGTTATCAATCAGGGTTAACAACGATATTATTAATGTGTCGCAACTAAAATCAGGCATATATTTTTTAAGTGATGGAAAAAAATCTGTCAGATTTATTAAGAAATAAAAATCATACCTTGATTTTTATATAAATCAACTTATGAATTCAGCATTAAATAATGTTCAAAATGAATGCAACAATAAAAAAAATAAAATTAAATATAAGGTGTTTCATTGTCCTGTTTTCATTGATTTTTTTATTTTCAACCCTCCATTTACGAGCAGCTATTGTTTTGCCGGCTATTTTTAGTGATAACATGGTATTGCAACAGAAAACAATGGCTAATATATGGGGATATGCTGATAAAGGTCAAACAATTCAAATTAAAACATCATGGGATAACCAAATTTATTCTACGATTACAGATGTAAGCGGAAAGTGGAAATCGAAAGTTGCAACGCCGGATGCAAGTAATATACCTTATTCAATTGAAATAGTTGGTGATGGTGATGTAAGTGCAAAGAAAACTTTAATGAATGTGTTAATTGGGGAAGTTTGGCTGTGTTCAGGTCAATCGAATATGGTATTACCCGTGAACGCGGCAAATAATTCCGGAAATGAAGTTAATGATTCAAATTACCCTAATATAAGGTTTTTTCAGGTTGCTCAGAAAGCTAGTTTAACTCCGGTAACTGATGTTGTGGCAACATGGAAAAGCCCCTATCCGGGTAATGTGCTAAGTTTGCCTGCAATAGCTTTTTTTTATGCGCGAAACCTGTACAAACATTTTAATATTCCAATAGGAATTGTTCATACCGCTTTTGGGTCTTCTACCCAGGAAGCGTGGTTGACCGAAGAGCAGTTTTCGGGTATTGAATATGCAGAGAAAATGTTGTCGGATGCACGAAATGGAGTGTTGCCTTCTGGTACTTTGATGCAGCAAGTACCCACTGCTTTGTATAATGGTATGTTTAAACCACTTGTTCCATATACTGTTAAAGGTGTTTGCTGGTATCAGGGTGAGAATAATGTGATGATGCCTTTTGAATACAAAACTATATTAAATAACTTCATCAGTTCCTGGCGAAATGAGTTAGAGCAACCTGCATTACCTTTTTTAATGGTTCAATTGGCAGGATACTATTCATACTATAAAAATGGCTGGTCGTTGGTTCAGGAAATGCAGTATGATATTTCAACAAAGATATCAGGCGTTTCTACCATAATGACATACGATATCGGGGATTCAATTGATATACATCCCAAAAACAAACAAGATGTAGCACAAAGATTGTTTTTGGCAGCAAGAAAATCTGTTTATAATGAAGATGTTGTTGCTCAGGGGCCAGTGATGGACAAATTTACTGTCAGTGGTTCGAAAATACAGATTTCTTTCACGAATATAGGTGGCGGACTCGTAGTAAAAAATAATGCAACTAATATTCGTCATTTTATGCTTGCAGGAAATGATAGGATTTTCTATCCTGCCAATGCAGTTTTATTGGATAAGGAGTCAGTTCAGGTTGAATGTAGTCAGGTTCAGAACCCCAAATATATCCGATATGCATATAATTGTTATAACGCTGATGTGAATCTCTATAACAGTGCAGGGTTACCGGCTGTACCTTTTCGGACTGATACTACTATTACCATGATTAAGTCTGCTCAATCCGGTGCCTGGACTAATCCTGATACATGGATCGGTGGAGTTGTTCCTACACAAGATGTTGATGTTGTAATTGATTTGGGACATACTGTAAATTATTATATTAACACAAGCGCATCTACAACTGTCGAACTTTGTAAAAACTTAACTGTAGATGGAACCTTAGCCATGTCAAATATGCAAATCGCAAATTTGATAACAAATATCTATGGTTCAGTGAAATGTAACGGTTCAATAATTTTTGGACAAAAAGGAAGTGCTGTTACAGGAGCTGTTATTACTTTAAAAGGTTTATCTTGTAATATATCAGGTACAGGATCGGCTAACCTGAAAATAATTAACCTAAATATTAATGCTGCAAATTGTTTAATTAGTTTACCTACAATTAATTGTACCA
>JBILFS010000074.1:0-7677 GCA_044351455.1 Paludibacter sp.
TTGAAGTTAAATCCGGAGTTTTCAGTGGCAATGAAGTCGACTTTGTCGCTAGCCGCATGAACGAAAAGATGTATCTGATGATTACCGGAAATATTGAAGATCAGAAATCATTCGAAAAAGAGTTTGGTTTTCTCCTGAAAATCAAGGATAATTATCCAAAGTGGGTGATCACAGAAAATGACTTTGGAGGTAACAGTCTGGACGGAATTAAGATCATTTCGCTCAGAGATTTTCTGATGCTCGATATTTAATTCACCGGTTTTTCTGATAAACCCTCACATAATCCACTTCGAATTTCGCAGGAAATTTTGTTTTAGCAGAATCTCCGCCATTATCACCATCAATAGCACGTTTTAAAAATAAAGAATTATAGTCTGCTGAAAAAATCCAGAGGAGTTTTCCAGACATAATCCCCAAATGAATTTTGGTGCATGCAGAAAAGCACTAAGAACTCCGGTGATTTACATTATCATTAATGATTTACAAAAAAAAGCTGTCATTCCCAACAGAATGACAGCCTTTAAACATTAGAAGAAATTTCTATTATGCTTTTTCTTCCGGAGTTACCTCTTTTGCTTCCGGAGTAACTTCAGGTTGAACTGTTTCAACTACCTCAGCTTCCTGTACCGGAGCAGTTTCAGCGACTTTTTTAACGCTTGAACGACGAGTACGTGTAGCTTTCTTAGCAGCTTTTTCTTTCAACATATTTTCGTTGTAATCAACCAGTTCGATGATACACATTTCAGCGTTATCACCTAAACGGAAACCGGTGCGTAAGATCCTGGTATAACCACCCGGACGTCCGGCGATTTTCTGAGAAATATTCTGAAATAATTCAGTTACAGCATGTTTATTTTGCAAATAACTAAAAACTGTACGACGTGAATTCGTTGTATCGTCTTTAGATTTTGTTAGAATTGGTTCAACATAAACTCTTAAAGCTTTTGCTTTAGCAAGTGTAGTTGAAATTCTTTTATGCTGGATCAGGGAGATTGCCATATTAGCCAGCATAGCTTTTCTGTGGGCCGTTTTACGACCTAAATGATTGAATTTTTTATTATGTCTCATTTCCTTAGTCTTTATCTAATTTGTACTTGGCAATATCCATTCCGAATGATAAGTTCAGACTTTCGAGTTTTTCATCGAGTTCAGTCAGTGATTTCTTACCAAAATTACGGAATTTAAGTAAATCGTGACGGTGATATCCACACAATTGACCCAATGTTTCAACATCTGCAGCTTTCAGGCAATTCAACGCTCTGACAGACAATTCAAGATCAGTCAGTTTTGTTTTCATAAGCTGACGCATGTGCATATATTCTTCATCGAAATCATCTGTTGCTTCTGTTTCAACAACTTCCAATGAAATTTTCTCATCAGAAAACAACATAAAGTGATGAATAAGAATTTTTGCAGCTTCTTTCAATGCTTCTTTCGGGTGAATTGAACCATCCGTATCAATATCGATAATTAATTTCTCGTAGTCAGTTACCTGTTCAACACGGAAGTTTTCAATTGCGTATTTAACATTTCTGATTGGAGTATATACCGCATCAATAGGAATTACACCTAATTCTGCACTTTGTGATTTGTTTTCTTCAGCAGGAACGTAACCACGACCTTTATTGACAGTAATGTCAATCTGGAAACTGGCAGAAGCGTCCATTTCACAAATAATGAGATTTGGATTTAACACCTCAAATCCGGTAAAATACTTACCAATATCACCGGCTTTCAGCATAGTGTTTCCGGTTACATTGATAGTAACCTTTTCACTGTCCATATCTTCCACTACCTGACGGAACCGAACTTGTTTAAGGTTCAGAATAATGTTAGTAACATCATCAATTACACCGGGGATTGTGGAATATTCATGATCAACACCTTCAATTTTGATGGCATTGATGGCGAAACCTTCTAAAGACGATAGCAGGATGCGGCGTAATGCATTACCAATGGTAATACCATAACCCGGTTCTAACGGACGAAATTCAAATTTTCCATGAAAATTGTCTGCTTCCAGCATGATAACTTTGTCAGGCTTCTGAAATGCTAATATAGCCATGATTTACTTATTATTTAGAGTACAACTCAACGATTAACTGTTCTTTGATATTTTCAGGAATATCCGCACGATCAGGAGTATGAAGCAATGTAGCTGACATAGCTGATGCATTCCACTCAATCCATGGATATTTGGTATGATTAAAGCCATTCAGAGCTTCAAGAATAACTTCCATTGATTTATCCTTTTCTCTTACTGCTACAACCTGTCCCGAACGAAGATGATAAGAAGCAATATTTACAACTTTTCCATCAACAGTAATGTGTTTGTGGCTTACCAACTGGCGTGCAGCTGCACGTGTTGGAGCAAGACCGATACGATAAACAACATTATCCAGGCGTGATTCGAGCAACTGAAGTAAAACTTCACCTGTTACACCTTTGGTGCGTTGAGCTTTTTCATAAAGATTACGGAATTGTTTTTCTAAAACACCATAAGTGTATTTGGCTTTTTGTTTCTCACGTAACTGAATGCCATACTCAGATGTTTTTTTGCGGCGATTATTGCCGTGTTGTCCCGGAGGATAATTTTTCTTGGACAATACCTTGTCCGGTCCGAAGATAGCTTCTCCGAATTTACGGGCAATTCTTGATTTTGGTCCGATATATTTTGCCATATTGTAATGAATTTTATTTTTTTATAATTTAGTGTGTTACCGGTTCATCAGGTACAGCCGCGATTGCTGAGAGGTTAAAAACTGCAATCCAAACCATTTGAAACGACGACAAACTTTAAATTTAATTTTGTCAATAATAATTTAAACTCTTCTTCTTTTTGGCGGACGACATCCGTTGTGTGGAAGTGGAGTAACATCAACAATTTCGGTTACTTCAATACCGGCACCGTGTATGGTACGAATAGCAGATTCTCTACCATTTCCTGGTCCTTTAACGAATGCTTTAACCTTACGTAAACCAAGGTCGAAAGCAACTTTTGCACAATCCTGTGCTGCCATCTGAGCCGCATAGGGTGTATTTTTCTTAGATCCACGGAATCCCATTTTACCTGCTGAAGACCAGGATATTACCTGTCCATCACCATTCGTAAGGGTTACAATAACATTATTGAATGATGAATGAACATGTAATTGTCCGACACCATCAACCTTAACCACCCTTTTCTTGGCTGCAACTGTTTTCTTTGCCATATGATAATTAATTTTTTAGCTTTCTAAAATACGCTTATTAAACATTATTTAGTTGCTTTTTTCTTATTAGCAACTGTTTTCTTCTTGCCCTTACGGGTACGGGCATTGTTCTTGGTACTCTGACCTCTTAAAGGCAAACCAATACGGTGACGGATTCCACGGTAACAACCGATATCCATCAATCGCTTGATATTTAACTGCACTTCTGAACGAAGATCACCTTCCACTTTAAATTGTGCTCCGATGATTTCACGGATTTTAGATGCTTGGTCGTCAGTCCAGTCCTTACACTTGATGTCGTAATTAACACCGGCTTCGTCTAAAATCTTTTTTGCACTACTGCGACCTATTCCGTAGATATAAGTCAATCCAACTTCCCCACGTTTGTTTTGGGGTAAATCTACTCCGACAATTCTTATAGCCATAAACTACTTTTTTTGTAAAATAAAATTACTTAACCCTGACGTTGTTTAAACTTAGGGTTTTTTTTGTTAATAACATACAAGCGACCTTTTCTGCGAACGAGTTTGCACTCTTCGCTGCGCTTTTTTACTGAAGCTCTTACTTTCATAATGAATATCAGCCCCTTAATTCCCGCTAAGGGTTTCGGTTATCTGAGGCCATTGAATAACCGACATTAATTAATAATAATTTAAAACCCGGATATACCGCATCTCTGAGAGAAAACGGTGATTATTTATAACGGAATGAAATTCTTCCTTTTGATAAATCATAAGGAGACATTTCAACTTTTACTTTATCACCAGGCAAAATCTTTATATAATGCATTCTCATTTTACCGGAAATGTGCGCTGTTATCACGTGACCATTTTCCAATTCTACTCTGAACATTGCATTTGATAATGCTTCAATGATTGTTCCGTCCTGCTCTATAGCTGTTTGTTTAGCCATTATTTTTAAACTGCTTTATTACCTAATACTTCTTCTATATAATCAAAAGTCGATAAAATATCTGCCTTTCCACGTCGTACTGCAACAGAATGCTCAAAATGAGCTGATGGCATTCTGTCGATTGTTCTGGTTGTCCAGCCATCCTTTTCAAAAACCAATTGTCTTTTACCCATATTTATCATTGGTTCAATGGCCAATGTCATACCGGTTTTCAA
This sequence comes from Paludibacter sp., assembly GCA_044351455.1. GTDB lineage: Bacteria > Bacteroidota > Bacteroidia > Bacteroidales > Paludibacteraceae > Paludibacter. Next base: position 4,340 of record JBILFS010000074.1, read on the forward strand.
CATTATTCCGTTTCCTTTTCTGCCATAATTGGGCACTTCAGGTGATTCATGTAAATTACGACCAACACCGTGACCAATCATTTCCCGCACCACACTATATCCTCTGGCTTCGCAATGACTTTGAACTGCATTTCCGATATCTCCAATTCTTTTACCTTCAATTGCTTGTTCGATTGCAAGATATAGAGACTCTTTAGTAGTTTTCAGCAATTGCATAATTTCAGTTTTAACTTCACCAACAGGAAAAGTATAAGCACTATCACCATGAAAGCCATTCATATATGCGCCACAATCAACCGAGATAATATCACCTTCTTTGAGAATGACCTCATCTGAAGGAATTCCATGAACAACCTGATCATTCACTGAAGTACACAAAGATTTTGGAAAACCACCATAACCGAGAAATCCCGGAACAGCCCCATTATCTCTGATAAATTCTTCAGCAATTCTATCAAGTCTGGAAGTCGATACTCCCGGTGCTATTTGCTTAGCAACTTCAGCTAACGTTTTAGCTACTATTTGATTACTGATTCGGAGTAATTCGATTTCCTCGTCAGTTTTCAGAAATATCATCGATTCAATAATTAATAAGCAGATGTACTACCCTGTCTTCCTTTAATTCTGCCTGTTTTCAACAAACCATCATAATGACGCATCAATAGATGACTTTCAATCTGTTGAAGTGTATCAAGTACAACCCCTACAAGAATCAAAAGTGATGTTCCACCGAAAAACTGTGCAAAATTAGTATTAATTCCCATTAACTGTGCAAATGCAGGTAAAATAGCTACAATTGCCAGAAAAATTGAACCCGGTAAAGTAATTCTTGACATTACTTCATCCAAAAACTCTGCTGTATGCTTTCCTGGTTTACATCCCGGAATAAATCCGTTATTTCTTTTGAGATCCTCTGCCATCTGAGTAGGATTGATTGTGATCGCAGTATAGAAATAAGTAAATACGATGATTAGCAATGCAAAAACGAAATTGTACCAGAAACCGGTATTATTCATAAATGCACCAACAAAACTACTTACTGATTCAGAATTTGCAAAACCTGCTAAGGTCAAAGGAATAAACATGATTGCCTGAGCAAAAATGATCGGCATTACACCCGCAGCATTGATCTTCAAGGGGATGTACTGACGAACGCCTCCGTATTGTTTATTACCAACAACTCTTTTAGCATATTGAACAGTAATCTTACGTGTACCCTGTACCAGAAGAATGGATGCTCCGATAACAGCTAATAAAGCTAATATTTCAAGGATAAACATTACCAAACCTCCACTACCGGTATCGGTAAGTCTTGAAGCAAATTCCTGAATTACAGCACCCGGGAAATTCGCAATAATACCAATCAAAATGATGAATGAAATACCATTTCCAATACCTTTATCTGTAATTCTCTCACCGAGCCACATAACAAACATGGAACCACCGGTCAGAATAATAACTGAAGAAATTGTAAACCAAATTCCCTCCGGTAATGCTGAACCAGCTTGTTGTAATTGCACACCAAGATTAATCAGATACGATGGAGCCTGGAAAATAAGAATTAAAACCGTCAAATAACGGGTTATCTGATTCATTTTCCGACGGCCACTTTCTCCTTCTCTCTGCATTTTCTGGAAATAAGGTACTAAAATCGTTAAAAGCTGTACTGCGATAGATGCTGAGATATAGGGCATGATACCAAGTGCAAAGATAGAAGCATTAGCAAATGCTCCACCAGAGAACATATTCAATAATGCCATCAATCCTTCACTGGTCTGATCCTTCAATACAGTCAACGCAGCAGGGTCAACACCCGGAAGTACGATAAAAGATCCGAAACGGTAAATTAACACAAATAAAACTGTTGTGAGTAATCTGCTGCGGAGATCTTCGATCTTCCAGATATTTTTTATAGTCTCTATGAGCTTTTTCATCTGTTTATACTTGTTTTTTTCAGATGGAACTCACAAAACAAAATTTAGTCAAAAACTATCAATGTAAAAGATTAAATTTTGTTTCGTTTGTTACATGTGTGTGTTATATTTTATTACACAATTTTTTTTTGCAATTAAATCTTCACAACGCTACCACCAGCTGCAACAATAGCTTCTTCGGCTGTTTTTGAGAATGCATTTGCTTCAACTTCGATTTTCACAGTTAAAGCACCTTTTCCCAAAATTTTAACTTTATCAGTTTTGCCGATAAAACCATGCTCACGCAAATCGCTCATACCAATTTTGGTAAGACCTGAAGCCTGAGCCAGTGTTTCAAGAGTTTCAATATTAATTGGTTTGAAAATCACTTTATTAAGACTCTTGAAACCAAATTTAGGAAGACGACGTTGAATAGGCATCTGACCTCCTTCGAATCCGATTTTCTTAGAGTAACCTGAGCGTGATTTTGCACCTTTATGACCACGGGTAGAAGTTCCACCAAGTCCTGAACCTGAACCACGTCCGATTCTCTTTCTGGTTTTCACCGATCCTTCCGCAGGAGTTAAATTACTTAAATTCATATCTTTATTTTTTAAAAGATTCAATGATAAATTAATCGATCACTTTAACCAAATGTTTCACTTTAGTAACCATTCCCAAAATTTGAGGAGTTGCTTCGTGTTCAACTACGGCATTCATTTTTTTAAGACCCAGCGCCTCAAGCGTTAATTTCTGGTCTTTAGGGCATTTGATTTTGCTTCTAACCTGTTTTATTTTAATTGTTGCCATTTTTTTTGAAATTAACCGTTAAACACTTTATCAAGAGAAATACCGCGGTTTTGAGCTACAGTATGTGCATCACGAAGTTCACCTAATGCTACAATTGTAGCCTTCACAAGGTTGTGAGGGTTAGACGATCCTTTCGATTTTGCCAATACGTCGGTAATACCAACACTCTCAAGTACAGCACGCATCGCACCACCGGCTTTAACTCCGGTACCATGAGAAGCTGGCTGAATATATACCCTTGCACCACCAAACTTAGCAGTTTGTTCGTGAGGAATTGTACCATTCAATACCGGAACTTTAATCAGGTTCTTTTTAGCTGCCTCTGTTCCTTTAGCTATTGCTGCAGTTACCTCACCAGCCTTACCCAGTCCCCAGCCTACGACACCATCTTCATTACCAACTACTACGATGGCTGAAAAGCTGAAAGTACGACCTCCTTTGGTAACTTTTGTAACACGGTTTACTGCAACTAATCTGTCCTTTAATTCCAGATCATTGGTTGTTTTAACTTTGTTCATATTTTTGTCTTACCTGATTAAAATTTAAGTCCGGCTTCGCGGGCAGCATCAGCCAATTGTTTAACTCTACCATGATACAAATAACCATTACGATCAA
>JBILFS010000075.1:0-7667 GCA_044351455.1 Paludibacter sp.
GCCCATGTAAGGTTAGGAGGAAAATTACCATTCCGATTGCAATACGGATTTGAACATGCAGCTGAGTGGGGAGGTAATATCCCCGGAAACGGAGATCAGTCATTTACATTGAGCAAATTTGCCAGGGTTTTTCTTGCAAAATCCGGAGATGGCAACAGCAGCAATCTGGAACAGGCCAATGCATTAGGCAACCACATCATTTCTACTCATTTAAAAGCTGAAGGCAGAATTGGAGAATTCAACATCAATGCCTATTGGATTAACATGCTGGAAGACAGACCGGTACGATTATTTCCATGGTTGACCATGAATACGAGAGATGGATTATGGGGATTGAATATCAGCCATGATAAACTGAAATTTTTTAAAGGATTTGTTTATGAATACATGAATACCCTGGACAATTCGGGACCCTGGCACGACAAGGACGGGATTATTTATGGAGGATTGGATAGTTATTTCCGCAATGTCATTTATAACAACGATTGGGCACATTTTGGCCGGACTATTGGCAATCCACTGATATTATCGCCGGTCTTTAATCAGGATGGTAATTACAGAATTTTTTATAATCATGTAAGAGCGCATCATATGGGAATCAATGGGAGTATTGGCACAATAAACTATAAAGTTTTAGGAACCTTTGCTGATTATTACATTTACAATCAGAAACCTGCCCACAGGAATATCTTCTGGATGATTGAAGCCGGTAAAAAACTTCCGAAACTATATGATATGGAACTAACAGTAAAAATCGGTGGCAATGCAGGTGACATCCCCGGAAACACAACAGGACTGATGATTTCAATCAGGAAAGCCGGGATTTTATTTCCGAAATAAGTCTTTTTCTGATTTGCAGATGTATATAATACACCAATCCTGATATACCCATCCCGAGGATTGCCCCTCCGAGGATATCCAAAGGAAAATGAACGCCGAGGTATATCCTGGAATAAGCGACTAAAGCAGCCCAGAGATAAATGGAGATACACCAGATTTTATCCCGGATGAAAAGTGATGAAATCATGGCCACACCAAAGACATTGGCTGCATGGGAAGATACAAATCCGTAATTTCCGCCCACATATCCCTTCACAATATGCACCATATCATTCATATAAACATTATGGGTTGGCCTGAATCTTTCAACTAAGAATTTTGTAAAGGTGCTTAGCTGGTCGGTTAGTACCAGTCCGATGATAATCGAAAGTATAATCCACACCGATTCTTTCCGCCACTTCCGTACAATTAGCAGAATCATGACAATGTAGAGTGGAATCCACACCCAAAACTGACTCACATAGAACATGATATTGTCTGCCCATGGTGCATGTAATCCATTCAAAAACAAGAACAGGCCTTTGTCTAATGCCGTTATACTTTCAATTAAACTCATATTTTTTCCAAATGCCGGGCTTCGACCCAACCTTCATTACCATTACCAAGTCTGATTTCAACCCAGTTATCCAACTCCGACTGCACAGCCACCTTGGTACCTTCGTGCAACTGGAATAAATCCGTTCCGCTTTTATCCGGCGAACTTTTAACGATTACCGCACCACTCAGAATAATCGCTTCCCGGTGCTCTTCCAGCATTTTATATCTGGAAAACGAAAAAATCACGGAACTAATTGTGATTACCAGGAAAAACACACCTGCATAGAAACCGGCTTTTCTGCTCACAGAACTTCTTCCGAAGATAAAAAGTAAAATCCCGGTAAAGGTAAGTAAAAAACTGATAATACCGGTAATAAACCAGGCATCGGAACTTTGAACACGAATCAGCAAATTAATCCATTTTCTGAGGAAGAAAGATTCCGACATCACCACATTGTCGATTACCTTCTGATTGGCAAACTCAAGATTGAATGCAGCATCTTCAAACATAGGATTTAAACGCAGGGCTCTCTCGTAATTCAGGATAGCCAAACCGGTTTCACCATACTTGTAATAAGCATTTCCCAGGTTATAATACAATTCAGGTGCTACTCCGTCGGTATCAATTACCTTTTTATACAACACTGCCGATTCGGCATATTTCTTTTGCGCATACAATTTATCCGCAGCATTTATGTCCTTATTTTCAGCTTTCAGGATAGAAAAACCTGCCATTATTATCAGGCAAAAGGTCAATATTCTTTTAAACATTATTCTTCTCATGCGCTTACTTTTTAATTAATCCGTCTAATGTTGTAATGATGTCAATGGTATCTTCATAGAGATTACCCATTTCCTTCTGACCGGATGCCGGCGCATAACGGGCAAACTCACAGGTTTCGAGAATATCTTTCAATCGTAGAATTTGAGATTCCTCAACCTTACGAGCCACAAGTACATCAAAAACATTTTCCTTTGACAGCTCTGCCACCGGAATATTCAGTTTATCGCTGAGATAAGTCCAAACGGCCTTCATAACTTCTTCATAGAATCTCTCCTTTTTACCTTCTTTCAGCAATTTCTGAGCAAGTTTAAGCCTTTTCGTTGCCATGCGGTTCGCCTTGCGGTTTTTCACCATCACCACATCAGCATTCTCTTTTATATATTTCTTAAACATCAGGAAAAGAATCAGGGCAATCAGCAACGGAATAAAGAAAATCACCCAACCAAACATGCTGATAATAAGATATTGCCCATCTTCCTTCTTCAATGTAATATTTTTAGTGATGATATACCGGATATCATTACCCAATTGTTTCACATCTTCCTTGCGGGAATAATTCGCTGCAACAGGATTTTGTTCCACCGATCCGTCGCTTTTGAGTACCTGTACCGAAAATTCCGGTGTTTTTAATACCTTATAACTGTTGGATGCTGGATTATAGAAAGAAACTTCTGTTGAAGGAATTTCATAAGTTCCGGCATGGCGCGGAATAAACATCACTTCAATGGTTTTATTACCGGTCAGACCAGCAGTTGATGTTTTGAAATTATTGCTGATTTTCGGGTCGTAAACTTCAAAAGCATCCGGAAAATCCAGTTCAGGATTTTTCAGCAACTTCATATTTCCGTTACCGGAGATATTCATTTTGAGTGTAATCGCTTCATTTACTTTCACCTGATTTGCAGATATAGATGCATTCAGGGCAAACTGACCGACCAGCCCATAATAACCGGCAGGTTTTCCACCGGGAAGTGGTTTTACATTGATTTTGATCGGTGCAACATCAATATTTCTCGATACATTGGAATAAGAATCAAAGAAATCATCGAAGATACTTCGCACCTGTTGTTTGTTCTGAACCCGGATAATCGCCTCGAAAGTTGCTTTGTCGATGGTCAATTGTCCTGCAGACTGCGGATACAAAACCACCTCAAACAAGACAGCAGTCAGGTAATTACGACCATTAAAATTCTCGTAATCCAGTTGTGTATTTCCGCTTTTGTCATATTCCTGTTTCAGAAAGCCATTAAACTCCGGTACTTTTTTCACACTGAACTGAACCACATCATAGGTCGTATACAGTTTATAACTCAGTCTGACAGCCTCCTGTTCAAAAACAGAAGATTTTGACAAAATAGGTTTGATAAATATATTCTGAGCAGAGATATTCGCAGATGAAGACTGACCGTTTGAAGCTTGTCCCCCGGATGATTGTCCCCCACCCTGACCGGCATTGCCTTTTCCATCATCTGGTAAAACCTTGATTGTTAAGCCTGTTGACGTAACTTTCGTACCGTCCGCCATAACGGAAGCAGAAGGAATAGAAAAAGTACCCGTCTTCTGAGCCTGTAAAGTCAGCGTGAAAGAAATTGACACTGAAGAAGAAACATTTCCGTTAATAATCTGTGTACTATGACTTTCAGACCTGAATGGACCGGCAAGCACATCAAAATTAGTAATAGCAGGTGCTTTAAAATCCGCCACCTTGCCATTGGCTGTATAAGAAATCTGAAAAGGTCGGCCGAGGATGACAGTACCCGGTCCTGAAGCTGTAAGCTTAACATCCTGCGCCCAAACAGGAAGCAGAACGAATAAACTTACCAACAAAATTAAATACTTTCTCATAAGCATATATTTCCTGAACAATTAAATCAATTGATTTATAGAAAATTTCATAAAACGAACCGTTTACCAGTCCTTTTCGGTATTACTCCGTGATGCTTTGGGTTGTTTTTTTGATTTTTCCATCGTTTCCTTTTCATCCTGCATCAACGCCTCCAGAATTTGCTGAGCCTTATCCTTTTGAATCTGCTCCTGTTGTTTTTGTTGTTCCTTTTGTTTAGGATCCTGTTGAGGCTGATTTTTATCCTGATTTTTATTCTGATTATCTTTGTTCTGCTGTTGATTTTTCAATAATTTCTGCGCATAAGCAAGGTTATAACGCGTATTATCATCCTTAGGATTCAGTTTGAGAGATTGTTTATATGCATTGATACTCTCAGAAATTTTATTTTGTTTCAGAAGTGCATTTCCTGCATTGTGAAACGCATCAGCCAGTTTCTCGCGAGAATTTCCGGCAAATGGCACCGCTTCGTTATACTTCTCCAGGGCTTCAGCATATTTCTCCTGTTTGTAAAGTGCATTACCCAGGTTATAATTAGCCTCGAACGATTTGGGATTTTTCTGAAGACCCTTTCTGTAAGCCACTTCAGCATCGGTATATTTCTTCGATTTAAAATACCTGTTTCCTTCTCTGATGAACATATTCTCTTCCTGAGCATACAGTGATGGCAGTATACCCAAAAACATCAGCAATGTAATATTTTTCAACATCAATGTCCTCATATTTTTTCCTTAGAATCAAAAATTTTCATTCTGTTTAATCTCTTGTTGATTCTTTCGAACACAAAGAAATCAACCAATAAAAGAATCAGGGCCAGAATTGCAAAAGATTGAAATTGCTCATTAAAATCCGAAAAGCTGGTGGCAGTTACTTCGGATTTAGCCAATTTATCCAATTCACCCGAAACACCTTTAAAAGCAGCATTTGTATTGTCTGCTCTAACATATATTCCTGTAGCTTCCGCAGCAATACCTTTTCCAAGTTCTTCATTCAGTTTAGAAACAACCACATTTCCATCTTTATCTTTTCTGAAACTCATGGTACCTTCTACAGGAATCGGAGCTCCTTCAGGTTTTCCCATCCCGATTACATGGATAACGATACCTTTTTCCTTCGCAAGTTTGGCAGCTTCTACTGCATTATCCTCATGATTTTCACCATCGGTAATTAAAATAATGGCTTTGGACGCTTTGCTATCAACTTTAAAGGAATTGATACACAAATCGAGCGCCGAGCCAATGGCAGTACCCTGACGGGCAATCAGTTTCGGACTGATGGCATCGAGAAATATTTTAGCCGATACATAATCGGCAGTAATAGGTAACTGAGTAAAAGCATCACCGGCAAAAACAACCAACCCTATTTTATCATTTACCATCTCGTCGATCAATTTCGAAAGTACCTGTTTGGATTTTTCAAGCCGGTTGGGTAAAACATCCTCAGCCATCATAGAATTGGAAATATCCAGGGCAATCATCACCTCAATACCCTGACGCTTTACTTCCTCCTTCTTTGTTCCGAATTGCGGACGGGCCAGTACAATTACCAACAGAAATACAGCAGTTACCTGCAAAATAAATTTCATTGTCGGACGAATAGCCGACACATGCGGCATCAGTCCGGCAAGTATTTCAGGATTACCAAAAGCTTTCAGTTTTTTATGTCTCTGAATTCTGTAAATAACAAATATGATAATCATCACCGGAATGATTAACCACAAAAGAAGAAATTCAGGATTAGCAAATCTAAACATACATCAGCACTTTATTAAATAAATCAAAAACATCAGGGTAATTTTTTCAGATAAGTCGATCTCAGGATAATCTCTGCTATCAGTAAAATCAGGGCAGCTATCGCAAAAATAAAAAACTCCTCATGTTTCTTACTATATTCTCTTACATTCGTTCTCGTCTTTTCCATTTTATCAATTTCCTGATAGATATTTCTGAGTTTTTCCTTGTTGGTTGCTCTGAAATATTTTCCACCGGTCATACCGGCAATCTCGCGCAAAGGCTCTTCATTGAAAGCAGATTCCATTTGCTGATATTGCGTTCCGAGGGGCGTTTGCACAGGAATATTGACAACACCATGCGATCCTACACCAATGGTATACACCCTGATTCCGAACGACTTCGCCAAATCTCCGGCTGCAACAGGAGCAATATCACCCCGGTTATTATCACCATCAGTCAGCAGGATAACCACTTTGGACTTGGCTTTACTCAAACGCAGTCTGTTAACCGCATTCGCCAATCCCAAACCGATGGCAGTTCCATCCTCTATCATGCCGTATTCAATGCTGTTGAACAGATTGATAAGCACAGCATGATCAGTTGTAAGGGGACATTGCGTAAAACTCTTACCTGAAAACAAGACCAAACCAATATTATCATTGGGACGTGATAAAATAAATTCATTGGCCACCGTCTTCGAAGCCTGCAATCTGTTAGGTTTGAAATCTTCCGCAAGCATGGTACCCGAGATATCCATGGCAATCATGATATCAATCCCTTCAGTATTTTCTGTTCTCCAGGAATTGGACGACTGTGGACGGGCAATGGCAATAATCAAAAACACAAAAGCCAGGGTCCTCAAAATAAAAGGCAAATGCATCAGACGAATCCTGGCACTTTTCTGAAAAGTATTCAGATTGCGGTGAGATGATATCTGCAAACTTGCATCAGCCTGATGTAATTCTCTGATATACCAGTATATAACCGGAATAAGCAGCAATAAAGCAAATAAATATTCAGGATTATGAAACGACATCTTCTTTGATCTCCTCTTTTGGTATGGTATTGTTTACAAAAAACAGGGCATTTGTCAGACTCAGTTCGTGCTCATCCGGTCCGGCCGACCATTTGGCAAACTTCACCAGATCTGCTAATTTAAGAATCTGAGTCAGGGCCTGATAAACCTGCTGGTTATCCTTTTTCAGGAAGTTCAGATGCGATAAAATCTCGTCGGAAGTCATCTCCATTGCCTGAACATTGAAAACCCTTTCGATATACGCTCTGAGCACATCCGTCAGTTCAGTATGATATTCCTTGTGGCGGTTCTGATGCCATAATTTTTCATTTCTGATTTTTTCCAGTTTCGACAGTGCCACTTCCCAGGCAGGAAGCAACAATTCAGGATTGATTTCCACAACCTCCTTCTTCTTCCTCAACAAGATAATAATCAGATATACAATGGCAGCCAGCAAGATGATACCCAACACCCAGGGCAACACCATTTTCAGGATATACCACAAAGTATAGCGGGGTTTATAAATATCCTTTACATCCGTAATTTGCTGGGTAGCAGTATCAATTTCGAAAGGTTGCACAATCTTCAGCGACAATTGATCCGACCAGGTGGTATCCGGTCCGTCGACAAACGGGAAAGACTTGATAAGCAGCAAAGTATCTTCAAAGGAAGTAACCGTATAAACCTGTTTCACCGAAACAACACCATTATCCGTTTCAATGGTATCAGGTTTGAGTCGCTGCACAAGTTCCAGTCCGCCCACAATCGTATCTGAAAAAACAGGAGTCTGAATTTTCTTCCCCTTCGGAAAGCTATATTCAAAAGTAATATTGGTTTGCTGACCAATCCAGATTTGCGCCGAATCGATGGAAGAGCTAACAGAAAGCTTCTGTGCCCGGAGCATCGGACCCGTCA
>JBILFS010000077.1:0-7605 GCA_044351455.1 Paludibacter sp.
CATCCCGCCCACTCAGGCATTCTGGGTGCGTGTAAACAGTGGCACAGGTGCTACTAAAATGTATTTCAACAACAATATGCGTACTCACCGGGATAATGACCTTAATCTGATGAAAGCTCCGAAAGCAGACAGTCGTTTGCGTGTTCGCCTGCAATTAATCAATGGTGCCGAAAGTGATGAAACCCTTATTTGCACAGATAAAAATGCCGACTATGGTTTTGATGCCTATGATTCGCCTAAAATGATGAACAACAGTTCTTCTGTGCCCGATTTATATACCATTGCCGGCGACGAACCATTGGTGATAAATGGTCTGAATGCCATCGCTGAGAACAATGAACTTCCTTTAGGCTTCTCGCTGAAAGCTGCTGCTGCTTTGAAAATAAAAGCAACTGAACTTGCCAATTTGCCTGAAAACATCCGCATTTATCTGCGCGACAAACAGGAAAACAAAGAAACAGAGTTAACTCCCGAAACAGATTACACATTCAGCACTACAGAAGCTACAGCAAACAACGAAACCCGCTTCAGTTTGCTTTTCAGAGCGCCGGGAGTGTCGACAGATGTAACCAACTCCGAAAAAGAACAGTTCTCAGTATTTGTCAGTGCACAAAACGAAATTGTAATTCAGGCAAAAGAAAACAGCAACTATGCTATTTACAATGCAGTAGGTCAAATTGTTGAAAATGGCAAAATCATAAGCAATTTACCATTAACCATTAACCATTTAAATGGTGTTTTTGTGGTAAAAGTGAATAATCAATCTGCAAAAGTTGTTATAAAATAAAAAATATTTACCACAGAGTAAACGGAGTAAAACAGAGATGAACAGAGAATATCTCTGTTTTCTCTGTGCCAAACTCTTTTTTCTCTGTGGTAATAAGCAGTAAATGGTAAATAAAAAAATTGTAAATTAATAAGTATTTCCAATGAAAAAACAATATATTTCCCCCTACATCAATGTAATTCTGCTCGACAATGAAATTTCACTTGCATTGGAATCTAATCCGCCTGCAGGACCCGAGGAGAGTTTTGGATACAGCGATATGCATACAACTTTTTCAGTTTTCAGATCGTTAAATTCTTGAATTATGTTTTTAGAGCACCTTATAACAAAATGAAGGTTCTTTAATCATTTTTTAGAATTTAATATGTTCCGTAATAGTCTTCTGAGTTTGTTCAAAAAGGCTGTCAAAATCTGAATCGCGTACACTAACAGGATTGTGAACAGTAATGCTTACATGCAGTCCCATGTGAAGCGGGAATGCTCCGTATTTGAATAATTTCCATGAATTGTTGATCGTAACCGGTACCACAAGGGCATCCGGAGCATATTTGCAAAGAATTTTCAAACCATTGGGAGCAAAGTCTTTGGGTCTGCCGTCTTTGGAACGGGTACCTTCGGGGAAGATAATCGCTGAACGATTGTGCTGGTTGATGTATTCTCCCATCTGTTTCAACAAAGGCAGGGCCTGTCTTGGATTTTCGCGGTCTATCAAAATGGAACCTCCGTGCTTCAGATTGAAAGAAACACTTGGGATGTTTTTGCCCAGTTCAATCTTGCTTACATACTTCGGATGAAATTTCCGGAGATACCACGACATGGTGGCAATGTCGAAGGTCCCCTGATGGTTGGAAACAAAAATAATCGGTTTGCCGGTTGGAATATGTGATAAATTGTTGCAGGAACTTCTTGAGAAAATGAACAATAACGATTTAGTCAAAAAAAAGCTCAGGATATCCACGCTCACTTTATGTGCCTGATATCCAAACAGTCGCAGGCAAATCCACTGGATGGGCTGAAAAATCAGCAGCGCAAGTAAAAACCATGAATATGCCAAAAGCGAAAACGGGTAAGAAAGAATCTTTATCATGTTGAAAATAAAATTTGTGCAAATTTACCAAAATATTATGAAACCGGCATGATAATTTTTACCATACCGGTTCTACATTTCAGAATAATCTGCTGATTTCTTTAATTTTATTTCAACGCTACAAATTCCACTGCAGCCTTCAAAAATTCTTCCTGAGTGGGCATTTTTTTGTTTAGTTTCTGATAATTTCTTACCCATGCTTTCCCTTCTTTCAGGAAATTCTGATGGGTGTAGTAAAGGGGAGTTTTTTCTCCTTTATCGTTGATAAGCCAGAAACCACGGTTTTTGCCGTCTTTGGTAAGTTCGTTGTTATACATTTCCCACCATAAAATAAACGGACTTCCCCATTTCAAAGCAGTTTTAATCACCCATTTAGCGCGTTGATTCACTTCTTCAGGAGTTCGATAAGCGGGTTCGTTTGAATAATAACCCAGTTCCGGCCATCCATATTCCCCGATGAACAGCCTTTTGCCTTTAATCTCTTTTTTAGGCTGAATTTTCGATTCAATATAGTTCAGATGTTTGGTGAGGTTTTTCTCCATTTCTGCTTCATTTGCCGGAGGATTGGAGGCAGTATAGGATGAGAATGATACATAATCGGGATTGATATGGGGCAGTATACTGTTGATGACGCAGTCTTTTCCTTCCAGCGCAATATCGGACAGATTGACTTCCACATAATGATACATTTCCACATGCTGATGTTTGGTGTCTCGTTTTGCATCATCAATGGCTTTCTGGCGAACATTAAACCAACGGGTCATGCCCTCAATGGATGCTTTTTCGACAGGTTTTGTACGATCGTAATGCCAACGCAAATGCCAGTCGCCCTCCCAGTTACCCAGCATGAAAACTTTACCTGTTCCGGAATAGGTCTTCAAAAGATAACACGCCAGTTCATATACTTCTTTGTATGAGGCTTCTGCATGTTCATCACTCAAACCGCCAATGTATTTAATTTGATTCTCGTCCTTTTTTTGTCCCGGAGGTTCTTTGGTATATTGCGAAAATTCATAAACCCAGATTTGATAATATTTGAAATCCATATCCAAAACCTTTTTCATGGATTTTTCCTGTGCCAGTTTGGTTACCGTATTAATATTCTCATCTTTGGGTATGTCATAGTTTTCCCACCAATAGCGTGGTCCGATACTGAATTTCAGCAGATTACTTCCCATTTCGCGGATGGCCTGAGCTGTTTCCACGAGATTGGTCTCTTTGGTGAATTTATACTTTGCTCCTATTGTTTGGGTGCCAACAGCATAATTAAATCCTTCAATTTGTTTCCGAAGTCTGCAAATACCCGGTTTTGCAGATAAAAAGCTTGTTAAACCAAGCATAATTACAGCGATAAGCAAGAACTTTTTCATCCTTATAAAATTATTTTTTGTGTTGATATTTGATTTTTTTGTTGAATGCTGACTATATAAATTCCCTTCGGCAATGTCAGGGATTTATGTTCTCCCGAAAGGAGGTTAAATGTCTGAATTTTTATTCCGTTCAGGGAATAAAGTGAAATTACAGCATCGAGGTGATGATTTTCCATGCATAAAATTTCATTTTCTTTCCGGAGTTGAATTCCTGTATATATGGGATTTTCCACGCCTGTTGGTGTGGGTTTGGTTGATAAATAATTTGCCGCCCAGGTTGTGTATTCAAGGTTATTGGGTAAAGTTTTGTTGATCAGTTTATAATTGGTAAGGTATTGTTTGGCTGCGCTGTAGAAATAGGTAAAGGTGTAATACAATGGTTGCTTCTCCTGCTTGTCGTTGATAAGCCAGAATCCACGGTGCCGGTTGTTGTTGTTCGCATCGAGTTCATTGTTATACATCTCCCAGTACAGAACAAAAGGACTTCCCCAGGCCAGGGCTGTACGAAAGAAAGCACGGTTGTCTGATTCATGTTTGTTGATATCCCAACCCGATTTTTCGAGGGAATTACCCACTTCTCCGATGAAAACCCTTTTTCCGCTCAGACCCGGTTTGGGAGTCAGAAACGACTGAATATAATCGAGTACTGAATTGTATTTGTTTTGATCGTACCATTGTGCATCGTAGGAAGAATAGGATACAAAATCGACATTGGTGAGGGGTAATACACAGTTTACCACCCTTTTTTTATTGTTGAATTTTGCATCAACCACCTGATTTATTTCTGCATAATGATAAACATTTACACCCGAAAACTGACTGTCGGCCTTGGCCTTGTCCACTGCATTTTGTCGCGTCCGATACCATTTGGCCATGTTTTGACATCTTTCGTCGGACGGAACATAATTGCGGTCATAGTTTGGAAGTAAATACCAGTCACCCTCCCAATGTCCGAGATAAAATGTTTTACCCGAATTATTGTACTGTGTGAGCAGGTATTTTGTTAAATTATAAATCTGAACCGAATCTTCATTTCTTTCCGAATCCGAATATCCATCTGCCCAGTTAGAATGACTTCTTGCCCAAAAGAAATAGTCTCTGAAAGGCATGTCGGTTACATACCGGAACGAGGAATTGTCTCTGATGAGCGATGTGAGATTTGAATAGCTTCCCGAAACACCGGTATAGGATGAGACGTTGAGACTGATTTTTAATACTTTGGAACCCATGTTGTAAATTGCTTTGGCTGTTTCCACCAGGGCATCTTCATTGGTGAATTTGTATTTGGGGCCGATGGTCTGGGTCCCGAGCACGTAGTTGTATTGCTCAACATCCGGGTCGGATTGCGCCATGAATGCGGATGTGAAAAATATCATGAAAGAGAATAAAATTAATTTCATACGGGATTAATTGTTTTTTTTAATGTCGTATGGAACTTGCATGCCAACATTACCATAACCTTGGATGTGAAGTATTTACATGCTCGTTTCATATTATGTGTATTTACCTCATAAATCACAAACTTATGTGTTCCTTTTATGACTTATATGGTTTTTAAAATTTATATGTTTTCATTTTCCAGATTTTCTCAATTTCCTTAGCTGCCGGTTTTTTATTCCCATCAAAATCGATGATAGAAGTATTGGCAGGGCAGGGGAAACAATCATGACCCATCCAGATTAAAAATCCTCCACAGGATGGAAAACGTTTTTTAGCAGCCTCAACGGCAATCGCCAGTCCTTTGGTCTGCCGGTTTTGTTGCCATACTACATATTCTTCCGGAGATTCCGGTTCCCGACCTTTTTCAGTTTCAAATTTATCTGCCTCAACCCACCAGGAAAATTGACCCCACAAGGGATTTTCAACATGAATCGGAGTTACACTGCAATCACCTTTATACTTTAAAATCAATGACAAGTCGGATGCACCGGGAACACCTGCTTCGGAATGAAACAAGGCATCAGATGATTCCCAGAACTTTCGGATATTTGTCATTTCATCATCCGAAGGATCAACAGGTAGCCACCACGGACCATGTACATCCCATTGTAAACCCTTGCCATTCAAAGCAGTATCGTAATAAATTGTTGGTCCGGATGGCGACGACGGCATCATTCTTCTGTCGGGATCCATGGCATCGCAAACACTTTTTGCTTTTGCAAGTAAAGGGTGTGAAAAATCGAGCGGCTTGTCGTTTTGTTCATTGTATAACTCATTTCCACCACTCCAGGCAATCAACGATGGATGATGAATTCTTCGCCGGATGTAACTTTCCACAATTTCACCCATCAGATTTACCATGATTTCGTCTGTAGGAGCTGTGTTACAAATGCCGGAAGAAGAAAGCGGAAATTCCTGCCAAACCATCAGTCCCAGTTCATCACAAATTTCATAAAAACAGGATTTTTCCAGGGTTGCACCACCCCATACACGCAACATGTTAGCTCCCATATCTTTGTATTTCATCAACCATTCGCGGTACATATCCTGTGTTACGTCGGCAAACATGGTTCGGATGGGAGTCCAGTTGACACCCTGCATGAATACAGGTTTATCGTTTACCGCAAGTAGCCAGGGGTCGGCATCCGGATTGGTATCTTTACATGCTAACCAGTTGATTTTTCGGAAACCGATTCTCTTTTCAATGGTTTGCAGAAGCTGATTGCCGGCAGTAAAAAGATGACAAACCAGGGTATATAAATATTGTTCTCCCAATCCATTCGGTGACCAGGATTGAATGTCGCTGACTTCATATTCCAGATTTTTTGTGAATGCAGCATCAATGGTTTTCTGCAATACAATTTGTCCGCTTTTATCAGTTAATAACCAGGTGCATTTTTCATATCCCGGATCAGCAGAGAAAATAGTATTGATTTTAATTTTACCAGTCTGATTATCAGTGTTAAAAGTGGTATTAACCAACAAATCGCGTATGAAAATATCTTTGCCGGAAATCAGACTGATATCATCCCATATTCCTGTTTGTATAATTCTCGGACACCAATCCCAATTGTAATAAAAGCGGGGTTTGTTCAGTTTGGTCATTGAAGTCCAGTAAACCTGACCCTGATACCTTTCGGGACAAAAGAAAATGATGGCGATTCTGTTTTTCTGAGGTCTGATCAATGATGTCAGATCAAACGTATATTCGAGGTGTGTATTGTTGAATTCCCCTGCTTTAGTGCCATTGATCCATATTTCGCCATCGCCATCAAGTCCCTGACAATGAAGGTAAAGCTGTTCTCCGGGAGTTATCAGTTCATCCGGCAAATCTGCAAAAAACAACCAATGTCTGTTTTCTATCCATTCGATATTTCTGTAATTGGTGCCGATATTCCAATCCGGTATTATCCCGGCATTGAGTAGCGATTGTTGAACAGAGCCCGGCACGCGCGCCCTGACAGGTTCATTTTCCGGATGTTTGATGCGCATCTCAGCCATTTGGTCCCACAGACGCCAGTAATGAGGTTTTGTGCCCACCAACTCCCAGTTCAACGAAGCAAGCGAATATTTTTTCATCTGTTTATTATTTTCTTATTCCTGATACGAATCCCACAACGACATGATACTTAATTTTTTGTCCGGTGTTTTTTGATTTTTCAGTTTGTAAATCACCGTTTTTGTTTCACCGGGTAATAAATCAAAATAATTATCTTCAAAAAAACCTTCATCGCCTTCAAAATTCAGATACACATCTTTTGCCAATTGATCCGATTGCAGCCGGATTATCCATTGAGCGGTTTCCTTAATGATTTCCGGTTGAATATCCGGTTTTTGAAGTGCCAGATTTCCGGGTTTGGTAAAGATATGAACTTTTCGTGCAATTTCCTTTCCTTCACTTCTAAATGTTAGTAAACCATATGTTCCTTCAACGTAATCCGTTAATTTGTTTGTTGGTGCTTCAAATGCTTTTTTGGGAGCATTGGCCGCTGTACTTACAGCAATTTCTTGTTTTTTCAATAATTTTCCACTGAAATTGTATAGTCCCATTTCAAGCATTCCCTGAACCGGATTCAATCGATCTGATACAAGGGTGATGGTTGTTTTCCCTTTTTCTTCAAATGCAGAGATGATGACAGGTTCGAAACTCCGTTTGATTTCATACTGAAGTGCTTTCCAGCGTTTGTAATAATCGCAGCTCGACCACGATGCCACCGGCCAGCAATCATTGATCTGCCACACCAGCGAGCCCATGTTGTATGGCATGGCACGGCGGTGTGCTTCGATTGCAAAGCGGATTCCGTAAGCCTGCAGAACCTGTCCAACATACAGGAACTTTTCGAAATTCAACGGTTTGCGGTAATACATGTCCATATATTCTTTGATGGTTACATTTCCGATACTGCTGCGTTGATGGTGTC
>JBILFS010000078.1:0-7585 GCA_044351455.1 Paludibacter sp.
TTTCTGTTTTTGAAGATTCTCCCTGAATATTTCACTATCCCTGCTATCAGTATGGATAAATCTGTGATTCAGATTATGGTTGTAGGCATTAATTTCATCCATAATATCAGAGGTTGCTTTATCAAAATATTCTATGCAAAATTTTTCAAAAATATAATCGATAGCCTGCCCTGAAGGATGCAGCATATCTTCAGCATAAAAACGATAATCCCGAAGCTCGTCCATCATTATTTCCCAGGCTGGAAAATAATCAACGTATTCGAATAAAGATGTAATTTCTTCAACAAAAAGATGTAAAATTGATTTGCTGATGTTATTCTCATGAAAGCCATCCCTGATATGCCTTACCGGACTAACTGTAAAAATAAACCTGACAGCAGGATTTACTGCTTTAATTTCCGGCAAAAGTTTCTTATAAATTTCTACGATTTCACTTACCTGCAATCGTCGTCTAACAAATTGATTTGCAGGCAATTTATGACAGTTTGATACTATCCTTCCTGATTCAGACTCCTGATAAACCCAGGCTGTTCCCAGCGTTATTATAATTCTGTCAGCATTCAGCAATTGAACCCTACCCTGTTCATAAGCATGATTTATTCCGTTCAAAACCTCATCCTTGTTGATTCCGGAAAATAAAGTACTGTGAGCATAGCTAAACCAAAGATCACGGTTACATAATAATTCCTGTTCAGTAAATACTTTATCTTCTAAAAGTCTGTACAAACAATCTGCAACAGAAACGGGGTTAAAAACAATTCCTGAAGGATTTATCTGAATATCAAAATACAAATCATTCAGTTTTTTACCGATATTTTCTGCAAAACAGGAACCCAAACTTAAAAACCTGGTTTGATAATTCATCAGGTGAGGTGATTTTGCAACTGCAACAGGAGTCGTGAATTTCATTGATTTATAATTTTTTTCTGAAACAATACATAGCACAAAGATAAAAAAACAGCCTGACATTTTCACATCAGACTGTTTGTATTTAAAAAATCATTATGAATCAGCTTTTTTTCTGACAGCATCCTTCTTTTTTCTCACCGGCTGCAGTTGTACATTTTTTGTCACCTGTAGTTGCGCATCCTTCTTTTTTATCAGCACAAGCTTTCTTATCGGCGCATCCTTCTTTCTTGTCGGCACATGCTTTATTATCAGCACATTCCTTTTTCTCACCTGCTTTTTCTGAACAACATGCTTTCTGAGCAGTTGCTGCACCGTTATTTACACTGGCAACATATCCGATTTTTTTGAAACCTGCAATTAATTTTTCAGGGTTAGTTTTTGTGTCGTCATAAGTCAGTGCAACTGTCTTTTTCTTCAAATCAACTGCGAGATTCTTCACACCTTTTTCAAGGGCAATACTTTTCTCAATTTTTTTCTGACAAGACTCACAATGCATTGGTACATTCAATGTAACTTTAGCATCTTTTGCAAATAAAGTAACGGTAACAAGCGTTAAAAGAGCGATAAATAAACTTTTTGTTTTCATAAATTCTAAATTTTAAATTGATTTTTTGTTTTGATTTTTATTGATTTGTTTGTTTTTGAATTAAATTCCTTTTCTATCCAAAGCCCATCTCATGCCGAGATAGATTTTTCTGCCATGCGTTGGTCCCCAAATCATGGTTGCATCAAATTTACTTCCGTAGGGATTTGAAACATCGATAACAGGATTCTTTTGCGTAAAACTTCCAAGATTTTCCGATCCCAGATACAAGGACCAGGTAGGAAAATATCTGGTAATCTGACCATTGAAGATCGTATACGCAGGAAATTCCTTACTCCATGCCGGATTGTTTACATCAGGATCAGGCATTCTGCCACCACCATTAAACTGGGTTGTAAAATCGAACTGCCATTTCTTAAGATTTGTTTGATAAGAAGCAGTGATTAACCCTTTATAACGATTGGTTAAAGGTTTCTCTCTTAAAACCCCGTTGTACATTGACTTAACATCATTCCAACGCTGTGCCAAAGTTAGTGAAAATCCTTTAAATAATTCCAAAGAAGCCTCCAGTTGAACACTACCTGCATAAGATTTTCCCTGTAAATTACTAAAATAAACCTGATAAGCATCTTTATCAAGATCGATTACAACCTGATTCTGAAAACTTGTATGATACCATTCTGCGCTCAGAACAATCTCTTTTTCCATTATCTCCGGAAAAGCCTGAACAACAATACCTGTGTTGAATGCCTCTTCCATTTTCAGATTATTTTCAACATTCAGAATTCTGTTACCAGCCAGATAAAAAGCATTTTCTGCCAATACCTGAGGAGATTTATAACCCTTTCCACCTGTTGCCCGAAAAATCCAGTATTTATTCGGGGTGTATTTCAGATGAAGTCTGGGCGTCACAAAAAATCCGAATTTGTTATGATAATCAGTCCTAAAACCAACAAGCGCATTAAATTGTTCACCAGCATTGATAGAAATTTCAGCAAATGCACCGGTTGAATATTCATTCGTGATATTTTGTATATCGAAAGCCACATCATCAAGAAAATGTTCATACATAATGATCGACTCATCAAAAAAATCAGCATTAAAACTTAAACCGGTAGAAATCTTTAAATTATCAAGGATATTGGTATGAAAAATTAAATTTGAATACAGATTATTCTGAGTTCCTCTATAACTCTTGAATCCAAATCCGGCATCCTGACTATGCATTGAACCACTTATAATCCAGCCTAAACTTGAATTATTGGTTTGATTAAACACATAACCATTTTTAAGAAAGAATTCATATCTATTGGTAATGATATCAATAAGATACGATTTATCCAACATGCCACTGACTCTATCTTCTGACAATCCGCGAAAAAAAATCTGCGAACTAAAAGCATCTTTCTTATAATTCCAACGGTTGATAAAATTGATTTGCCTGATCATGGGTGCATCAGAAAAGCCATCTTTGTTATGATCAATATCCCAAAATTCATCAGAAGCATGAAATAGAATACCAGTCGACAAATACGGATTTATTCTCATATTACCCGATAAATTCAATTCGGCTCTTCCGGCATCACTCAGGAACAAATTTGCAGCTGCAATTTCCTCACTTTCAGGCTTTTTGTATTCCACGTTGATTTGACCTGTAAATGCTTCATAACCATTGATTACTGAACCCGTTCCCTTCGAAACCTGAATACTCTCCATCCACGGACCCGGAGTATAACCCAATCCGTAAACAGAAGAAATTCCCCTTAAATTCGGGATATTCTCTGTAAGCATTTGCACATAAGTACCCGACAATCCCAACAACTTAATCTGCTTTGCACCCGTTGCTGCATCACTATAAGATACATCCACAGAGGGATTTGTTACAAAACTCTCGGAAAGATTACAACATGCTGCTTTGCACAATTCAGCGGCAGTTATCTTTTCAGTATGAATCGCTGCAGTTCTGACCTTATAAGTTCCGGGATTTTTCTGTACGATATCAATTTGTTTTAAACTGATAACATCATTCAATTTAACTTCCACATTTTGAGTGTAATCAGATATATATATTGAATCTGTTTCAAAAGAAACATTACTGAATTTCAGAAGTTTAGTCACTTGTACAGTATCAATGACAAACATCCCCATTTTATCAGTAACAGTACCTTCAACTGTACTGTTCCAATATACATTAACACCTTCGAGCGGGTTACCCTGATAATCGGTAACACGACCCTGAATTTGTCCTGAAACAATAAAAGATGGAAATATAAACAGCAATAAAATATGTATTCTATTCATTTATAAATCTTTATTGTTAATAATAACTATTTCTTTAACTTAAAGCTAATGAAATAATCAAATCAACAATACAGACTTACGGCAAAGGATTGATCTGCCCTGATTGAAATTAGCAATATAACCCGGAGGATCCGGTTTTTCTTTTAAAATGGGAGAATTACAGGAAATTAATGCCTGATGAATATCAAAAAAAACCTGATAATCTACCTGAGCATATTGATTAGCAAGATTTATAGTAGTTGCCGGAGCAAACAATTCAAGTTGATATCTTTCAATAGTACAACCATCTTTGCAACAATCTTCAGAATCCGTATTTAAAGTCCCAAAATCATATAATGATTCATCATTATCGAGGGTTTTACAACAACCATCCTCCTTTGTTTGATAATTGATCTGATTGCAACCTTCCTTAGACGCATATTCAATTCCATGTGCTTCACAATTATGACAACAATAATGAATTATGTTAAAACCGGTTCCTGCCAGCAAGAAAAACAATGCTGAAAAACCTGAAAATAAATATGTTAATATACTTCGTGCCATGATTCTGTTTGCAAATATAAGTTGAATAAGTTCACTTTAAAACATTTTTCGAATGATTTTCATTTTTTTAAAGATTTATAGCTTTTTTGTTGTAAATTTGCACTCAAATTAAAGAAGAAAATAAAAGTATGAATAAAAAGATTATAATCCTGTTAATCAGTATTTTAATTATTGCAGTAATTGGTGCGTTTTACTTTTTGAAACCAAAACCGGTAAAAACCATCACTACAGAAATTTACAATTTAGTTGATAGTCAATTTCTATCCACTGCTGATACAACAAGAGGTATTTTGAAAATTGATTTGAGTGTTGAAGTTCCGGAAACATTTGAGAATCAAGAGGTTTTAGCAAAAATAAAATCCACAATTTTTGAAAATCTTTTTGGAGAAGTCGTTGCAGGTCAGTCTTCAAAGGAAATATTGAATCAATACTCCGCAGCATTGAAAAGTGAATATCTGAAGAACAATGCCGATTTTGCTAATAAATTACTCAAAGAAAGCAAACTGGTTTTCAATAATTCCATCATTTTGGAAGGATTTTCCCTGATCAATGATGCTCATATTTTTTCATACGGGATTTCCAGACAGGTGGATTTGGGAGGTTCCTATCCCTCAGGAACCAGATATTATCTGAATTTTAGTTTAGAAACCGGTGAAAAAATCACAGAGCAGGATATATTTATTGCCGGATACGAATCAGAACTCATTGATTTGATCAAAGAACAAATCATTATTGACAGTAAAATCAGTGATGATGATGAAATTCCATCCATTCAAAGTTTTGAAGAATCCAATTACATAGTCGAAAATATCAAACCAAATGGAAACTTTTTTCTGAATGAAGAAGCCATTTGTTATGTTTTCAATCCATATGAAATCTCTCCCGTATATTTCCCGGGCGAAACTGAAGTAGCTATACCCTATTCAAAAATTAAACATTTAATGAAGGAAAACAATCCTATAGTTTATCTGGTTAATATTCCTGTGAAATAATTTTTAAATATATATATGAAGGCGCTTACAAACACAGAATTTAATTTTGAAGGTCAGAAAAATGTTTATCACGGTAAAGTAAGAGATGTTTACACTGTGAAAAACGATTTATTAGTGATGATTGCCACTGATAGAATCTCAGCATTTGATGTGGTTTTACCAAAGGGTATTCCATTCAAAGGTCAAATGTTGAATCAGATTGCAGCAAAATTTTTAGATGCAACGGCAGATATTGTTCCAAACTGGAAACTAGCGACTCCCGATCCTATGGTTACAGTAGGATTACGTTGCGAAGGATATCCTGTTGAGATGATTGTGCGTGGTTATTTATGCGGAAGTGCATGGAGGACCTATAAGAGCGGTGTAAGAGAAATTTGCGGGGTTAAAATACCTGACGGTATGCGTGAAAATCAGAAATTTGAAACACCCATCATCACGCCAACCACCAAGGCAGAATATGGTTTGCACGATGAAGATATTACAAGAGATGAAATTCTGAAGCAGGGATTGGTTTCGGAAGAAGAATACCTTATGCTCGAAAAATACACCATGGAGTTGTTTCTTCGCGGAACAGAAATGGCAGCAAAACGAGGTTTAATTCTGGTGGATACCAAGTATGAATTCGGCAAAAGAGATGGAAAGATTTTTCTGATTGATGAAATACACACACCCGATTCTTCCCGTTATTTTTATGCCGACACCTATCAGGCATTGTTTGAAAAAGGTGAAGCACAAAAACAACTTTCGAAAGAATTTGTAAGAGAATGGTTGATGGAAAACAATTTCCAGGGCAAAGAAGGTCAGGTTGTACCCGAAATGACCGAAGAAATTGTGACCGGAATCAGCGAAAGATACATCGAATTATATGAAAACATCTCCGGTGAAACCTTCAACAAGGCTGATGTTGAGAATATTGCATCCCGGATTGAAAAAAATGTGGTAGATTTTTTAAAAACAGTTTAAAAATTCTTTGGTAATTTGCTAAAAAGCCTTATCTTTGCAGCGCTTTAGAGCAAAGGAGAGATGGCAGAGTGGTCGATTGCGGCGGTCTTGAAAACCGTTGTACTGCAAGGTACCGGGGGTTCGAATCCCTCTCTCTCCGCAAAATGAATTTCAATAACAATCAAAAGCCTGTAAAATCAATGATTTACAGGCTTTTATGTTTTTAACAAGTTGCAAAACATTCAATATCTATCAATCTGTAGGTGCTGAATTCGGTGGACTTGAAAAACGAAAACATAATCTCCACCTAATTTGAGCTAAAAGTGTTTATTATCAAGCAGTTCAATCATTGAACATCTTGATTGGGAATTAAAAAGTATGTATTTTTGAAACTTTTTAAAGGTTACCACAAATGAACACAAAACTATCCGTTCTCTTTTTCGTAAAGAGAACAAAGACCAATGCCAATGGGTTATTACCCATTTTTATTCGCGTTACTGTTAATGGTGAACGCATCGAATTCAGTACAAAACGTTTTACCACTTCAGATAAATGGTCTGTTGAAGGTAATCGCATGAAAGGCACAAGTGCCGAGTCGAAAGCAACAAATTCCTATCTGGACACACTTAAATCTAAAGTGTATGATTATCAGCAACAATTAATTCGGGAAGATGAATTAGTAAATGCTGAAAACATGCGTAACAAAATCCTGGGAATTGAAAAACGCAGTCACATGCTCATTGCCATTTTTCAAAACCATAATGATGAAGTAAAAGCGCTAATAGGTAAGGATTTTGCATCAGCAACACATGTTCGCTATGAAACTTCACTCAAACACACGGCCAACTTCTTAAAATGGAAGTACAAAGTTTCAGATATTGATATTCGAAAAGTTGACCATGAATTTATTACAAGCTATGAATTTTATCTAAAGACCAAATGCAATTGTTGCCAGAATACAACATCAAAGTACATTAAGAACTTTGGAAAAATCATTCGTATTTGTTTGGCCAATGGCTGGATTCAGAAAAATCCCTTTATAAACTACAAAAGTAGAATGGTTGAAGTTGAGCGAGCTTTTTTATCGCAAGATGAAATTGAAACTATGTTCAATAAGCAGTTTGCAACTGACCGTCTCAATCTTGTTAAAGATATATTCCTTTTCAGTTGTTTCACAGGTTTAGCTTACGCTGATGTAAAAAAGCTAAAACGAACTAATATTGGATTAGGCGTAGATGGGGAACGTTGGATTTTCATTAATAGAACAAAAACAGATACTCGTTCTAACATTCCGTTATTGCCCATTTCTACAGCAATAATAGAAAAATACCGCAACCATCCACAAGCAGTCAAC
>JBILFS010000003.1:0-22526 GCA_044351455.1 Paludibacter sp.
CATCATATTTCTGAACAGCCCTTCTGATATCACCATCGGTTATGATGCCACAACAATCACTTGATTCATCCTGTACGATGGTCATGCCCAATCTTTTATTGCTGACTTCATAAATAACATCCCTGAAAGGAGTTTTTAGGCTAACCACCGGAATGTTTATACTCATCACATCCTGTACCCTGCAAAGTAATTTTCGTCCCAATGCTCCGCCCGGATGGTACAGGGCGTAGTTTTCTGCGTGAAAATTTCTTTTTTCCATCAGACAAATCATCAGCGCATCTCCCATTACCAAGGCAGCGGTTGTTGAAGTTGTTGGAGCCAATCCGAGCGGACAAGCCTCTTTTTCTATGTGGGTATTGATGAAAAAATCAGATTCTCTGGCCAGCGCCGATTGTTCATTGCCGGTCATGGCGATTAATTTTGCGCCGATTCTTTTCAGAGGAGCGATGATGTTCAGAATTTCCTGAGAGCTGCCGCTGTTTGAAATCAGAAGCACAATGTCGTTTTTTAAAACCATCCCCAGGTCACCATGCATGGCTTCCGCAGCATTGATGAAAATGGCTGGTGTGCCTGTTGATGCTAAGGAAGAAGCAATTTTTTGTCCGATGGTGCCTGTTTTTCCCACTCCTGTTACCACAACTTTTCCATCACATTGGAATATGGCATCTACAACGCTGTCAAAATTCCCGTCAATATTTTCTGCTAATTTATTGAGTTGAAGTACTTCTTCCTGAAATATTTGTTTGGCTCTCTCCGAATACAACATTGTTTTAACTTAAAGTTAGCATATCAATAAACTTCATAACCGGGAAATAACTTATGAATCAATTCCCGAACACATCCCTCACCCCCTTTTTTAGAAAGAACGATAATGCCCGGTATGTCGCGTATAGTTTTTACGGCATCAGCCGGACAAGCAGCTATACCCACTGATTGCAGGAGTTCAAGACAATTTACATCATCGCCAATATAGGCAACCTGATGCATTTCAACGCCTTCTTTTTCGCAGATTTCCTGAACAGCACCTAATTTGCCCCCATCACGTTTTCCCTGATAAAGATAATTCAGTTTCAGTTTTTTGAAACGATTTTCAACCAGTTTGGTTTCTTCAGAGGTGATAAAGCCTGTAATGATGCCGGTACGACGCAGCAATTGCAATCCCATACCATCATGTGCATGAAATTTCTTCATCTGATATCCGGAATCTGAATAATACATGCCGCCATCTGTCATAACGCCATCAACATCGGTAAGAAATACCTTAATGTCGGCAGCTCTCTCTCTCAATGTTTTGTTGGAAGATGATGACATAGCCGGATTGTTAATCTCATTTGGTGATGCATCGTTTTTATTAATTTCGCCATTCAGGATAGATTTTGCGATGTCGTCAATCAAAACGGCCTGTTCCAGAATGCTTCTTATATTTTCTAATCTGATTTGATTCGGACCGTCAGAAAAAGCATGATCCGGATCCGGATGCACTTCTGCAAAAATCACATCAACACCTACAGCCAATGCAGCCCTCATCAGATAAGGCACCATTTCGCGGTTGCCTCCGGAAGAACTACCCTGTCCACCCGGTTTTTGTACGGCATGCGTTGCGTCGAAAACAACAGGATAACCAAAACTTCTCATCTCTACCAAACCGGTCATATCAACTACCAGATTGTTGTAGCCAAAAGATGAACCCCTTTCACCAATCATGATATTGGTATTGCCGGTTTCTTCCAGTTTATGAATAACATTTTTCATGTCGCCCGGAGCCATAAACTGTCCCTTTTTTACATGAACTGCTTTTCCGGTTTTTGCGGCAGCAACGAGCAGGTCGGTTTGTCGACTTAAAAATGCCGGAATTTGCAGGATATCAGCAACTTCCGCCACATTTTCGCATTGCCAGCTTTCATGAACGTCTGTTACTACCGGAACATTTAACTCATCTTTAACCCTTTTCAGTATTCTCAGTCCTTCTGACATGCCCACGCCACGAGGAGCATGAATGGAAGTGCGGTTTGCTTTATCGAATGACGATTTAAAAATGAAACGGATGTCAAGCTCAAGGCAAATTTGCTTTAGTGTGGAGGCAACCTGCATGGTCATTTCCTCGGACTCGATGGCACAAGGTCCTGCGATAAGGGTAAAACGATTGTTTCCACCGATATTGAAGGTATTATTAATCTGAATTGTTTTTGTCATATGTTAAACTGATAAACCCGGACCCAATCAACTTCAAGTTTTCCCTCTGCAGGAAGTTGATTGCCGGATATAAAGGAGTTGAAATTCATAAATAAGTCCTGTAAAGGAATATCGCCGGATGTTCTGAAAACCTCCTTATTGTTGATGTGCCAGATAAGTTCATCTTTAGTCCAGTGCAGGGAGTAAATATAAAATTCCTCAGGATTGATGCCTGTAATGCTGATGCCGTCGCCACTTTGTTGATTCACATAGCCCATTTGAATTTCCTTTCCATTGTAATGAAAGATATTAATATGGGGTTCCATGTTTTCTGAAGCAAGCCACCACGCATGATGTATGGGACCGCTGCACCTGATTTTTGCCTTGAAAATACCACCTTGTTGGCGGAAAGAAGCTGCTGTTTGGATTACATCGGAAGTGTACTGAAATTTCTTCGGAACAAATCCTTTTGAAGGATGCCAGGCAAGCGACTCAATAGATTGTTTTTTAGTGCGGATAGTTAAAATACCATCTGAAGCAGAAGTATTACGGCCATGATTATAGGCCTGTTGTTCATTTTCAAAAGTATAATGATTTTTTAACTGTTTGTTATCGAAATTAAAACCAGGCTTCCAACGAGATTCTATCAATTTATTCCATCGGAAATCATCATTGAAAGCAAGAAAAACCTGTTGAATTTTTTTTCCTGAATTGCTGAGGTAAAACCTGACTTCAGGATGCTTTTTCAGTTTTTTTATTCGTTTCTTACTTTCCTTTCTTACGGAAGAAGATGATAATTTCAGTTCAAGATTTAATCTTTTATATTCCGAAATTATGGGAGAATGCTTTTGTTGCTGGTTTGAATCAGCAGATAACATAAAATCTCCTTCCAGTTTTTCATACCGGTCGGTTGGCATCAGGATGCCCAGTATTTTTTTCCAGAAGAGATTCATGTGTTATTGTCGTTTAGTCATGTAAACGATTGAAAATGAAATTTATTTTACAAACGCTACATGACTTATTCTGTTTTTGCAATAATAAAGAAACCTAAACGTCAATTTTAGCGTAGGTAGCATTTTCCTCAATAAACTGACGTCGTGGAGCCACTTCATCGCCCATCAACATAGAGAAAACATGGTCGGCAATAGCAGCATTATCGATTGTAACCTGACGAAGCGTTCTGTTTTCAGGATTCATGGTCGTATCCCAAAGCTGATTTTCGTTCATCTCTCCCAAACCTTTATAGCGTTGAGTATGGATGGAACCTTCATTGCCACTACCATATCTTTCGATAAATGACTGACGCTGAAGTTCGTTCCAGCAATATTCCTCAATTTTTCCTTTTTTACAAAGATAGAGC
Source organism: Paludibacter sp. (assembly GCA_044351455.1). Taxonomy (GTDB): domain Bacteria; phylum Bacteroidota; class Bacteroidia; order Bacteroidales; family Paludibacteraceae; genus Paludibacter. The sequence goes on from JBILFS010000003.1 coordinate 3,533, forward strand.
GGGGGAGTCGCAATGTACAGGTAACCCTGTTCGATCAGTTCCTTCATGTGGCGGAAGAAGAAAGTCATAATCAGTGTTGCGATGTGACTACCATCCACGTCGGCATCGGTCATGATGATAACCTTGTGGTAACGCAATTTGTTCATATTAAGCGCTTTGCTGTCATCTTCCGTTCCAATGGTTACACCAAGAGCAGTATAAATGTTGCGGATTTCTTCACTCTCAAGCACTTTGTGTTGCATGGCTTTTTCAACATTCAGAATTTTACCCCTCAATGGAAGGATTGCCTGAAACTGACGGCTACGACCCTGTTTGGCTGTACCACCTGCGGAATCCCCTTCGACGAGAAAAAGTTCACATTTAACAGGGTCTTTGTCTGCACAGTCGGCCAGTTTTCCTGGTAATCCACCACCTGAAAGCGGAGATTTGCGCTGAACCATTTCACGTGCCTTGCGGGCAGCAGCACGGGCTGTTGCGGCAAGAATAACCTTTTCTACAATTATTTTTGCGGCTTTTGGATTTTCCTCCAGATAATTGCCCAGAGCTTCACTCACGGCCATATCCACAGAGCCCATTACCTCATTATTTCCAAGTTTGGTTTTCGTTTGACCCTCGAACTGAGGTTCCTGAACCTTGATGGAGATAACGGCAGTCAGACCTTCGCGGAAGTCATCACCACTGATTTCGATCTTCAGCTTTTCAAGCATTTTGCTATCTTCAGCATATTTCTTCAATGTGCGGGTAAGTCCCCTTCTGAAACCGGCTAAATGCGTTCCACCTTCAATCGTATTGATGTTATTCACATAGGAATGCACATTTTCATTGTACGATGTGTTGTAAGTCATGGCAATCTCTACAGGAGTACCATTTTTTTCAGTAGTTATATGAATTACATTATCGATTAATTTTTCACGGGCTTCGTCGATATACTCCACAAATTCCTTCAGACCTTCATTTGAGAAGAAAGTTTCGCCTTTGAATTCTCCGTCTTCAAGTAAGAATCTTTTATCGGTGAGTGTCAGGGTGATACCTGCATTCAGATATGCAAGTTCGCGCAGACGGTTGGATAAAATCTCGTATTTATAGACTGATTCGGTGAAAATAGTATTATCAGGTATAAAGGTAACCAAAGTTCCTGTTCTTTCTGATGTGCCAATCACTTTAACTTCAAATTTCGGAACGCCTCTTTCATATTCCTGCATATAAAGTTTTCCGTCTCTCGATACTTCAACATGTAAAAGTGTGGATAAAGCATTTACGCAGGAAACCCCTACACCATGTAAACCTCCGGAAACTTTATAACTATCCTTGTCGAACTTACCACCGGCGTGCAATACAGTCATTACAACCTCCAGGGCAGATTTTCCTTCTTTCTCATGAAAGTCAACCGGTATACCGCGACCATTATCAACAACTGTTACCGAATTGTCTTCGTTGATTATAACATTGATTGTGTCGCAATGACCTGCCAATGCCTCATCGATAGAGTTATCAACAACCTCGTAAACCAAATGATGCAAGCCTTTTACTCCAATGTCACCAATATACATCGCAGGTCTTTTTCTTACCGCTTCCAATCCCTCCAGTACCTGAATGCTGCTTGCACCATATGATGCACCATTATTCGCTTTTACTTCTTCACTCATTTTAATACAAATATTTTATTTTCAAGTGTTTAACTGATTAAGCCTGATGCACTTCTGATATAGTTTATAAAGAAGGGGCAGTCTGGCAAAAAACATACAAATATAGTAAAAAAAAATGTCATCCGAAAGCGTCAAAGCAGGAAAGTTATTAATAAAATTCATTAATTTTTTTGGATAGAGCATGAATTCATGCTCTTTTATCCTGAAAAGGAATAAATCACAAATTTTCTTTGTAATTTTGCAACCTTTTATAAGTTATTATGAGTGTTGTAGATAGTATCAAAACTACCGGAAAAACTGCTTTTTCCTTCGAATTATTACCTCCTTTGAAAGGAAAGGGTATTGATGGCGTGTATAAAACAATTGATTCTTTACTAGAATTCGATCCAAAGTATATCAATATAACCACACACCGCAGCGAAATGGTGTTCAGGGAAAAATCTCCCGGACTGTTTGAAAGGGTTTCGGAGCGACATCGGCCGGGAACTGTAGCAATTGCTGCAGCCATACAGAATAAATATAAGATTCCGGTTGTACCTCATATTATATGCAGTGGTTTTACCAAAGAGGAAACTGAATATGCGTTGATAGATCTTCAGTTTTTGGGGATAACCGATTTGCTATTGTTGAGAGGCGACAAAGCAAAGCATGAAAAAGAGTTTGTGGCTACCGGTAACCGCTATGCTACAGAATTACAGGAGCAGGTAAACAATTTCAATGATGGTTTTTTTCTTGATGGGTCTATGATGGCCAATAAGGCAAAATCATTTTCTTATGGTATGGCTTGTTATCCTGAAAAACATGAAGAAGCTCCGAATATTGATTCTGATTTGATTTATGCGAAACAGAAAGTTGATGCGGGTGCGGAATATCTCGTTACCCAAATGTTTTTTGACAATCAGAAGTACTTTGATTTTGTTGATAAATGCCGTTCCGCAGGTATTAATGTTCCCATTATTCCGGGTTTAAAGCCAATAACTTTCATGAGTCAGCTCAATGTGCTTCCCAAGATTTTCCATACGGATATTCCGGAAGCTTTTGCATCGGAACTAAGAAAATGCAAAACTGATGTTGAAGCGACCGAAGTTGGAATTGAGTGGTGTACAGAGCAAGCCAAAGGGCTGATTAACAGGGGCGTTCCAAGTATTCATTTTTATACACTGATGGCAACGAAAAGTGTTAAAAGAATTGCGGAAATTGTTTATTGAAATTGCTGTTAAAAATGTTATATGACATGTTCAGGATTTGTTAAAATCAAACAATTGTTGTATATTCGCAGAAATTTCTGATACTGGAAAAATATATTTTTTAATTTTAAATTGTAGTGGTTATGGATGAGAAAACAAGATACTCCGATGCTGAGTTGGAGGAGTTTCGTCAGATAATTCTGGATAAGCTTGGAAAAGCACAAAAGGATTATGAAATGTTGAAAAATGGTCTTACTAACCTTGATAGTAATGATGTAATGGATACTTCTCCTACTTTCAAGGTATTGGAAGAGGGTGCTGCTACACTTTCTAAAGAAGAATCAGGCAGATTGGCGCAACGTCAGATGAAATTTATTCAACATTTGCAGGCTGCATTGATTCGTATTGAGAATAAAACTTACGGAATTTGTCGTGAAACAGGAAAACTAATTCCTAAAGAACGTCTTCGTGCTGTGCCTCATGCTACACTGAGTATAGAAGCAAAAAATAGTAAATAATAACGAATGCTCGTAATCACTTCTTTATGTCTTAAAGTAGTGATTACGACGTCTTTTGAATCATTTTTCCCGGATGTCAATAGCAAAAAAATCAATTCTTCTAATATTTTTGGTATTATTGGTCGATCAGGCCAGCAAAATTTATATCAAACTGAATTTCGCTCTGGGCGACTCCATTGATGTTTTCAGTTGGTTTAAAATATTCTTTATTGAGAATAACGGAATGGCTTTCGGACTGGAAATCATCGGCAAACTGTTCCTTACAATTTTCAGGATTATTGCTGTTGGTGGACTCATTTACTTCATTGTTTATTTAATTAAGAAACAAGCCAGACATGGATTCATCCTGTCTGTCTCTTTGTTGCTTGCCGGTGCTGCCGGTAATATTTTCGATTCGCTGTTCTACGGTATTATTTTTTCTGACAGTCTGGGTCAGGTTGCCCGATTTCTTCCTGTTGAAGGTGGTTATGCGAACTTGTTCTATGGCAAAGTGGTTGATATGTTGTATTTCCCAATCATCAAAAATGAATTCGGGGAAACACTTTTCTTCAGCCCTGTTTTCAATATCGCCGATTCAGCCATCAGTATATCTGCAGTTGTGATTTTACTTTTCTTCCGTAAAGATTTGAATGAGCATCTTGAATCTAAAAAGAAAACGGCTCAGACAGATGAACAAGCCTGATTCCATTGCTGAATTTATCATCATCATACTATTCATTGCCGGTTTTAGTGCGTGCAATCGTTCGAATGATGTGATGAGTTCTTCTGATTTTCGTAAATTCCTGGTGGATTTGCATTTGTTGGACGGAGCTTATGAAATAAAAAAAGGAAATGCTGATGAGCGTGAAAAAGTGTATTACTACAATGCATTGTTCCAAAAACATGGCATTACACAGGCTCAATTCGATTCTTCTCTGGTATATTATACTGCAAACCCCAAAACTTTCGACAGAATTTATGCTGGTGTCATCAGAGATTTAAAGGAAATTCAGGATGATGTAAAAAACCATGTTTATCATCCGCTTTTGCCTGATTCGACTTTGTTAAAACCCATTATTTATAATCTGTGGACTAATAAAACAAACTATAGATTTACTCCTGATTCTTCCCGACAGAAATTGTATTTTGTGATTAAGTCTTCCGACTTGTTAACTCAGGATATGTATGAATTGTTCCTGTATCAAAGCATAAGTAAAAAGGATTCCAGCGTTAACCCTCATGTGGTGTTGAGAATACATTATGCTGATGGTAAGGTAGATAGTGCTTATGCTGCTACGATGAATGATAGTCTGCAAAGAAGAATTAAATTAAGACTTCGTGCCAAACAGAATGTGAAAATTGATTCTCTTTCCGGTTTTTTGTTGGGTAGTTCAAAATTCCTTGGTAAATTTAATGCCAGGGTGGATAGTATCCGACTGATGAGGGAGTATTTTCCCGCTATTCAGGATAGTTTAAAGCAACAACTGGATACTTCATATCTCAGGAAGAAGATTGTAAGGCCCGTTAAAAAGGTTTAGCGAATATCCTGTTACAGAAAATAAAATGAAAAGATTTACTGCACAATGGATGCTCAGTCATGATAGGTCGATTCTCAGAAACAGGATGATTGAATTGACAGACAGGAATGAGATTATACAGTTGGTGGATTTGAATCATGTTGCTGTGGAAACGGCCAATACCATATTTCTGAATGGAGTTATTGCTCCTGAAATCGTATCAATCAATCAAAGAAGTATACCGGAGGAATCAATCAGGGCATCAGGAATGGGCTTGTTCAGCATTCGGAATGCTAAGTTTGAGAAGGTTATTCAGGGAGAAACTGATGATTTTATCCTCGATTTTTCCACTGAAGATAGTAATGAAATCAATTCGGTTATTAAAAATAATTTTGAATTTCTTGCAGGGTATAGTCTGGAAGATATCATTTTTGCCTGTACTTATGCACCAGCCCTTTTGGTTCAAAAAGATAATCCTTTGAAAGCCGGGAATATCACTAAATTAAGTTTTTGGGCGGATGTTGATTTTGTCAATCATAAACTCGGTGCATCCACAAAGTTATCCCATTTGTAAGACAAGCGATTTTCTTTCGGCCTGTCTTAATCGTTTTGTCGTTTCAATTTACCCTTGTATCTGCAAATTTCACCATTAACTCCAATGCCTTCGAGTTCTAAATGGTAATCATTGGCTTTGTCGGCCGTAAAAAAATTCACCAGCACATTACCTTCCGGGTCACTTTTTAATGAAGGATTCCAGTATATGGTGGTTCTTAGATCTGTTTTGGGGTTTTTATAAATGCTGTCAACATCATAGGCAGGCTCATAAAATGCCATAGGTTTCTGAAATCCAAGTGGAGTTATCAAAGCAAGACTTGGTGGGGTGGGGCTGGTAGCAATAAATCCTTTTTTTAATTGAATGGCAATTACTCCATTACCGCCTCTCGATCCCCAAAGTGATGTACTTGCGCCTTTAAATAAGGATATTTCCTCCAGGTCGTTTGAACTAAGATATTGTATGTCTTCAATTGAATTTGTTTCAATATCATCGATGAGGATCAGTGGGTTGCCGGTTGCACCTCTTATCGAAATCTGATCTCCGTTTACACTAACGCCGGGAAACATGGAAAGCAAGACCAGGATACTCTGACCCGGATGTTCAGCTATTTTTTCTGCACTAAAGGTGTTATCGGCCATTCCTGAGTAGAAAGAAGCATCCGACTCAGGCTTAGCTTTGGCATCCACGTTAAACTCTGCCAGATTTACGACCAGCATGCCTCCTTCATTGTAATATTTCTCTTTGTTTAATTGAAGATATTCATAAGATTTAGAGCTGATTAGATTCTGGTCATTCAGTGGAATAAGTTGTTTGTATGATGGGAACTGATCTTTATCAGGAATGATTTCAACATCTGTAATTTTCGATTTGGATTGTGCCTTTAGAATGATGGATGTGCTGTCCGGAAATTGAATTCCATCCAGGATAAATTGTCCCAATGAGTCTGTTTTCGTAGCGTTTATCTGATTTTTATAGCTACATAACATCACGATATTGGTGCCTTTGGAAGGTTTGTTTACGAGGTTGGCAACTTTTCCGGATATGCTCTGACCGATTTCCATGTAATAAGGCGTTGCAGGATATTTTGCTTTCAGTACATTGGCTGTGCTGAATCTTTTCCAGCCTTGTGTCAGCATTAACAGATCTGTTTTTTCCCTGGTTTGTGCACTGTTGTCAATAAAATAATCCTGAGGTTTTTCAATATATCCTCTGATGTCTGAACTAAGCAGGAGATAACTGATGATGTTGTCGTTAATGCTATCATTCTCAACCAGTTTGCTGTCGGTTACGCTCAAAGAAAAATTGCCTGATACAGGTTTTCCTTCCTTGTCTCTGATGTTTAACTTCAGGGCCACCGGTTCTCGTTTGTTGTAAGTTGTTTTATTGCTTTCCAATGATATGGAGGGGAAATCGAAATTTCTGATAAAATGAAGTCTTTCGCAATAGATATTTTTTAATGAGTCGATGATGGAAAAAGAGCAAATTCCCGCCGGCAGATTATTTTCAGGGAAATGACCTTCAGGGTTGTTGAAAGGAGCAATAAAATATACAACCCCTCTGGAATGAGCCATCAGGTACAAGGATGAAAGCCCGATGTCGGTTTGATTCATCACCTGATAATATATTTTCCCCTTATTGGAAATCAGTCTTAAAGAAATTCCTTTTTCTTCAGTTGCGGGTAAATGAATTTTCTTCGACAGTCCTTTGTTGTTGCTGACGATGGCATAATATTTTTCAGTTGGAAATGTTTTGAGAACAAATTTCCCCATTCCCCGATGATTGCTATTAATTTCAGAAACTTCTTCGTTTTTGTTGTTGAAGATTCTGCCTGATATTTCAGTTGACAACCCGTTCTTTCCCAGTGCTTTAAATGCAACTGTTTGCATTTGATCATTTAAGAAAGTGCCGCTTTCAGCCATAAATTGCACATCAAAATCATCCTGATAATCCGGAACGGGAATTTTTTGATTGAATTTAAATCCGGGTTCAGCAAAAATGACATCTATAACTTTCTTTGTTGTTTGCAAACTATCAATCGGAATGTTTATCCTGATTTCACCCTTTGCGTTGGTTTTCATCGAAACCCTATTCTTATTCGAAGGGAGCCAGGATTGTTGCAGCACAATGTTTTTTTGTTCCAACGGAAAACCAAGTGAATTTTTAAATTCAAATACTGCGGTTATATTGGTGGTATTTTGTTTTGAGAAATCGGATTTCAACCGCACCCTATCGTCTATTAAATTGCCGATATTGATTTTCTTTCTGAAGAAGAAATCGGTTCCGGCATTTTGCATCCAATAGGTATAAGCCCTGAGAATGTATTCTCCCTCAGGAATTTCAGGATTCAGATCGATATGTCCGGCAAAACCCAGACTATCTTTTTTGACCTTAACCCTCACGACTACCGAATCGAAACGGTTAATCAGTTCGATGTAGGCGTATTTGCTTTTGGAGTTGTTTTTATGAGTAGCCGCATTTACAGTATAGGCACTGAACCATATCTTTTCTCCGGCACTGTAAAATGCTTTGTCGGTTTGCAAATAAATCTTTTCCTGAGGCACGTGATGCCACACAACAGAAAAGTCTGATGCGATAGATTTTGTGAGATTAGTCTGAGCTGAAAGGAAAATATTGAAAAACAAAAGAATACCCGGTATGATTATGCCTCTTTTCATTTGCAATAAATTTAGCATAATCAGACCGGGTATTTTTAAAAAGGTTTAAATGAAGACAAAATTAATTGCCAATTTCCGAAAGAAACTTAACTCTAACCAATCGTACTTCAATTTCACTAAAATCATTTTCCCCTAATTCAGTCAAAGCATCATCAATTTTATCCGTTTCAGCATTATTGAAATAATCAAAAATATCTTCGATATGATCAGGCTCCATAACTTCCCGGAGGAAATAATCAATATTGATTTTGGTGCCTGAATAAACAATTGCTTCAATCTCATCCAACAATTCTCCCATGTCCAAACCTTTGCTGTTCGCAATGTCGTCGAGAGCAATCTTCCTGTCAATCGCTTGAATGATCGATACTTTAAGTTTTGATTTATTGGCGACAGTTCTCACCCTCAAATCTTCGGGGCGGGTAATTTCATTTTCTCTGACATGTTCCTTGATAACTTTAAGGAACTCATCACCATATCTTTTCGCCTTGCCGGCCCCAACACCGGGAATATTCTGGAGCTCATCCATTGAAATCGGATAAGTCGTAGCCATGGCTTCCAAAGAAGGATCCTGGAAGATAACGAAAGGAGGAACTTCCAGTTTCTTTGAAAGTTTCTTTCTTAAATCTTTCAGAATTGAGAACAGCACATCGTCAGCAGCGCAGGTACCACCCGAGCTCTTTGCAGCGGTTTCTTCATCCTCATCCTCGAATTCATTGTCTTTTACCACAGGGAAAGTTGCAGGATTCTTCATGTAGTTTTTACCCGCAGCAGTCAGTTTCAAAAGACCATAATTTTCAATGTCTTTTGTTACAAAACCTGCAATCATTGCCTGTCTGATAATAGCCTGAAGAAATTTATCTTCTTCATCAGAAGCTGAACCGAAATTATCCAGTTCGTCATGTTGATACGATTTTACATCTGAAGTTTCATTACCCTTCAGAATATCAACGATGTGTTCTGCTTTAAACTTCTCCCTGACCATCAAAATGGTTTCCAGAATCAGGGAAAGGAGTTCTTGTCCTTCTACTGTCTTTTTTGGTTTCATACAATTGTCACAACTACCGCAGTTATCCTGTTTGTAATCTTCTCCGAAATAATGAAGAAGCAGCTTTCTTCTGCAAACGGATGATTCTGCATATGCCTGAGTTTCTAATAATAATTGATTACCTATTTCCTGCTCGGCAACTGGTTTGCCTTGCATGAATTTTCTTAGTTTGTCAAGATCCTTGTATGCATAATAGGCAATACATTGCCCTTCGCCTCCATCTCTGCCGCCTCTACCAGTTTCCTGGTAATAACCTTCAAGACTTTTTGGCATATCGTAGTGTAACACAAAACGAACATCCGGTTTATCAATCCCCATACCAAAAGCAATGGTAGCAACAATGATTTGAACTTTTTCCATCAGGAATTTATCCTGATTTTCAGTTCTTTGTGCTGAGTCCATTCCTGCATGATAGGGAAGTACAGATATTCCGTTTACCCGAAGTGTTTCTGCAAGTTCTTCGACTTTTTTCCTGCTCAGGCAATATATAATGCCTGATTTGCCATGTTGAGCCCGGATAAATTTGATAATATCCTTATCGGTATTATTGGATTTATTCCTGACTTCATAATACAGATTTTCACGGTTAAAGGAAGATTTATATACCGCTGCTCCAAGCATGCCCAAATTCTTCTGAATGTCGTGCTGAACCTTAGGAGTTGCCGTAGCTGTAAGGGCAATCAGAGGTGCAGCACCTATTTCATTGATAATTGGACGAATTCTTCTGTATTCCGGACGGAAATCATGTCCCCATTCTGAAATACAATGAGCCTCATCAACAGCATAAAATGAAATTTTTATCTGTTTCAGAAATTCGATATTTTCTTCTTTAGTTAGTGATTCGGGAGCGACATATAATAATTTAGTCTTCCCACTCAGAATATCAGATTTTACGGTGTCTATTGCCTGTTTAGTCAGAGATGAATTGATGAAATGAGCCACGCCATCTTCTTCGCTGAAATTTCTCATTGCATCAACCTGATTTTTCATCAGCGCGATCAACGGAGAAATCACAATGGCTGTTCCTTCCATTATCACTGAAGGCAACTGATAACACAAGGATTTACCACCTCCTGTAGGCATGAGAACAAAAGTGTCCTTCATAGCCAAAACATTCTGGATGATGGCTTCCTGATTACCTTTGAAAGTGTCAAACCCAAAATGATTTTTGAGATGAGCAGTTAACTCAATGTGTGTTGCCATAATTATACCCTTCCAAAACGGATTGCGAATTTAGTATTAATTATTCATTAATCAATGCAAAACGAAATCTTTTTTTAATTGTTTTGTAAACTTATTATACGTTTAGTAATTCGGTTTTGATATAGCAAAATTATAAACAGATTTTAAATATGCAAGAGTTCTGCGAAAAAAAATAAAAAAAAAGTTGCACCTTTTTTATGATGCAACTTTAATTGGTTGATAATGATTAACTTCAGGCTGTTTTTAATCTGTTGATATTCGCTTTTTCTATTTTGCTGATAGCATAATCCATGTCAATAACCAGCTTTTTTTCATCAGTGGAAGGCATTTCATACATCCTGTCCATGATAATTGTCTCGGTAATCGACCTTAATCCTCTTGCGCCCAGCTTAAATTCAATGGCTTTATCAACAATGTAATACAATACATCATCATTAAAAACTAAATCAATTTGATCCATTTTGAATAATTTGAGGTATTGTTTGACAATCGAATTCTTAGGTTCGGTAAGAATATTTCTCAAAGCATCTCTGTCCAATGGTTCAAGATATGTCAGAATTGGTAAACGGCCAATAATTTCAGGGATTAATCCGAATGATTTTAAATCTTGTGGAGCAATGTATTGCAATAGATTTTTTTTGTCAAACTGATCCGATTCCAATGAGGCACTATAACCAACAACACGTGTATTCAAACGGGCTGCAATTTTCCTCTCAATGCCATCGAAAGCTCCTCCACAAATGAAAAGAATGTTTTGGGTATTTACGGCGATCATTTTCTGATCAGGATGTTTACGGCCTCCCTGAGGTGGCACATTTACCACTGAACCTTCCAGTAGTTTTAATAAACCCTGTTGAACACCTTCACCACTAACATCTCTTGTGATGCTGGGGTTATCGCCTTTTCTGGCAATCTTATCTATTTCATCAATAAAAACAATACCACGTTCTGCTGCTTTTACATCATAATCGGCTACCTGAAGTAATCTTGTAAGAATGCTCTCGATGTCTTCTCCAACATATCCTGCTTCAGTTAGTACCGTTGCATCAACAATTGTAAATGGAACATGAAGTTTCTTTGCAATAGTTTTTGCTAACAGGGTTTTACCAGTGCCGGTGTATCCAACCATGATAATATTGGACTTCTCGATTTCCACATCATCTTCAGTTTTCTCCTGCATCAGTCTTTTGTAATGATTGTATACTGCTACTGACAGAAATTTCTTAGCTTCTTCCTGACCGATAACATATTGATCGAGATATTTCTTGATTTCAACAGGTTTCGGTACATCATCTTTATGTAGTTTCGGAAGTTTAGACCCTTTTGAGCTGTTCTCCCTGACAATCTCAGCAGCCTGGACAGAGCATTCATTGCATATCTGCACGTTATTCTGTCCCATGATCAGAAAATCAACCTGAGATTCCGGTCTGCCGCAAAAAGAACAATTTTTGGTTTGTTTAGCCATCAAAAAAAGTATTATCTGTTTTTCTTTTCGTTGATAAGGATTCTGTCAATCATACCATATTCCAGCGCTTCCTGAGAAGTCATCCAATAATCTCTGTCAGAGTCTTTCTCAATTCTGTCATATGGATTTCCGGAATGATCAGCGATGATTTGGTACAATTCCTTTTTTAGTTTCTGAATTTCACGGGCAGTAATTTCTATGTCAGATGCTTGTCCCTGAGCACCACCCATGGGTTGATGAATCATGACACGGGAATGTTTTAAAGCCGATCTTTTGCCTTTTGTTCCGGCAACCATCAATACTGCTCCCATCGATGCGGCCATGCCTGTGCAGATAGTAGCTACATCTGAACCAATGAACTGCATGGTATCGTAAATGCCTAATCCGGCATAAACTGATCCTCCGGGTGTGTTCAGATAGATTGAAATGTCTTTTCCGGGATCTGAAGAGTCCAGGAAGAGTAACTGAGCCTGAATAACATTGGCTGTGTAATCATCCACCTGAGTACCAAGAAATATAATCCTGTCCATCATCAGTCTGGAGAAAACATCCATTTGGGTTACGTTCAATTGTCTTTCTTCCAGGATGGAAGGTGAAATATAGTTGCTGGTGATATCCATGTATTTGTCCAGCCCGAGACCGTTCATTCCAAGATGTTTAACGGCGTATTTTCTGAATTCGTTTTGGTTCATAATATTTGTTTTACCATATAAGACATATAAGTACATTTAAGTTTTTAAGAAAGTACAAAATTAATGATTTTTGAGTATATTATACTATCATTAAAAAAAGAATCAGACAAAATGCATTTTTACATTTTGTCTGAAACCTGCGTATCTTTTAAAATTGCTTTCGAATTCTATTCGAACAATTTATTAAACTCGTCGATAGTTACTTCTTTTACGTCTAATTTAACAGCGTTTTTAACAATGTCAAGGACTTTGTTTTCAGCAACTTTTTCGATGATATTTTTTACTGTTTCTTCCTTTTTCAAAATATCTTTTGCATAATTGTCAAGGATGTCATCACCCATACCAATCATGCCATATTGAGCAAACTGTGCACGGGCAATTTTTCTTGCATAATCCAGCACATCTTCATTTTCAATTTTGGAATTATTGGCTTTGGCAATTTTATCCTTGATGAGCTGCCATTTCAGGTCTGCAATCATTTTTGGATAATCAGTTTCCAGTGTTTCCTCTGTAAGATTCTTATTTGTTGCTAATAACCATCTTTTCAGGAATGTATCCGGGAACTGCAGCGAGTCGTATTTTTTCACCAATACGTCTTTGGTATCCATGCCGAATTTATAATCGCTGTCCTGTGAAAGGTTTTCGCGGATATTTTCAACGATTTTTGCTTTGAATTCTTCTTCAGAACTTACAACACCTTCGCCATAAACTTTGTCGAAAAGTTCCTGGTCGATTTCTGATTCATTGTATCTTGTAATGCTTTCGATAGTGATGCTGAAATCAGCAGTAACATCTTTAACATCATCTTTGGATATTTTCAGTAATGAAGCAACTTCTGTTTCGTTTTCAAAAGATTTAAGTGGGTTGAAAGTGATTACGTCGCCTTTTTTAGCACCAACAAATAATGCTTTGGTTGCTTCGTCTTTCATGTAAGCAGGAGTAAGAACTGCATCTTTTACCTTGATGCCTTCTTCATTTACTTTGCCATCGGCAAGCTCAAGCATTTCGCCTTTCACCATATCTTTTTCTTCAACAACCTCTTCCTGAACATATTTTCCATATCTGGATGTATACGATTTAATCTGATTGTTGATCATCTCTTCTGATGGATTAATCAGATAAGATTTGATTTTGTCTTTTTTGCTGAGTTCAACTTCAAATTCAGGAGCCAAACCAATGTCGAAAATGAATTCAAATTCTTCCTGAGTGTTAAAATCAATTTCTTTTTGATCGGTTTCGTTTGGAAGAGGTTCTCCCAAAATGTTGATGCTGTTTTCCCGGATGTATTTATAAAGTTCGTCGGATAGAATTTTATTGATTTCTTCTCCTAAAACTGATTTTCCATACATTTTTTTCAGTAATCCCATGGGTACCATGCCCGGACGAAATCCCGGAACATTGGCTTTTTTGCGGTATTCGCGCAGTGTTTTTTCTACTTTTTCCGAATAATCGTTTTTTTCAATGCTGATTGAAATTGTAGCATTGCTAGCGTCGATGTCTTTCCTGACGATGTTCATATTATCTTAATTTACTATTTTTCTTTGTCGTTAACTTTGCAATGAAATGATTGTTAAAACCGGGGTGCAAAGATACTAAAATTTTATGAATTATTTCTTTGTGTTTCTTTTGCGGTCATTTTCATCTAACAGTATCTTTCTCAGACGAATACTTTGAGGTGTGATCTCTACATATTCATCTTCTTTGATGTATTCCAGGGCTTCTTCCAAACTGAAAACTATCGGTGGTATCAGACGTACTTTATCATCTGCGCCTGATGCTCTCATGTTGGTAAGTTTTTTCGATTTGGTAACGTTAACGATCATATCACCATCTTTTGCATTTTCACCTACAACCTGTCCGGCATATATATCATCTTGTGGAAATACAAAAAATCTACCTCTGTCCTGAAGTTTGTCAATGGCATACGCAAATGCAGTACCGCTTTCCATGGCAATAATTGACCCATTGATTCTCTTTTCAATATCGCCTTTGTAAGGTTGATATTCAATAAATCGGTGCGACATGATTGCTTCTCCGGCCGAAGCTGTTAATGCATTGGTTCTTAGTCCAATAATTCCTCTTGAAGGGATATTGAATTCCAGTTGAACGCGATCGTTTTTTATTTCCATGCTGAGCATTTCGCCTTTACGCATGGCTACCATTTCAATAATCTTTCCTGAACATTCTTCCGGAAGATTGATGGAGAGTTGCTCTATCGGTTCGCATTTTTTACCATCAATTTCTTTGAAAATTACCTGAGGCTGACCAACCTGTAATTCGTAGCCTTCGCGACGCATGGTTTCAATCAGAACCGACAAGTGAAGAACTCCCCTTCCATACACATTCCAGATATCTGCATTTAGATTCTTTTCAACTCTTAATGCCAGATTTTTATCAAGTTCTTTGATTAGCCTGTCGTGGATATGTCTTGATGTCACAAATTTACCTTCCCTGCCAAAAAACGGAGAATCGTTGATGGCAAAAACCATACTCATGGTTGGTTCGTCAATTGCAATTGGTTTGAGTGGCTCAGGATTCTGAATGTCACAAATGGAGTCTCCGATTTCAAAACCATCGATACCTACCAACGCACAAATATCTCCTGATTTCACTTCATTAGTTTTAGAGCGACCAAGTCCTGTAAAAGTGTGAAGTTCTTTTATTCTTGATTTGGTAATGCTGCCATCCCTTTTTACCAAAGCAACATCCATATTTTCTTTGAGCGTTCCCCGGTGTACACGTCCTACTGCAATTCTACCCACATAATTTGAATAGTCGAGTGAAGTAATAAGCATTTGAGGTGTTCCTTCGATAATTTCAGGTGCGGGGATATGTTCAATGATGGCATCCAGCAATGTTATAATATTTTCTGTCGGTTTTTTCCAGTCTTCCGACATCCAGTTATGTTTGGCTGAGCCGTAGATGGTATGGAAATCAAGTTGATATTCAGTAGCATCCAGATGAAACATCAGATCAAAGACCATTTCGTGAACCTCATCCGGTCTGCAGTTTGGTTTGTCAACTTTATTGATAACAACAATTGGTTTTAATCCGATTTGCAATGCTTTTTGCAATACAAAACGGGTTTGAGGCATTGGTCCTTCAAAGGCATCGACGAGCAGGAGTACGCCATCGGCCATGTTAAGAACCCTTTCTACTTCACCACCGAAGTCGGCATGGCCGGGAGTGTCAATGATATTTATTTTATAACCTTTATAATCGATGGACACATTCTTTGCTAGAATGGTTATACCGCGTTCTCTTTCAAGATCATTATTATCCATAATGAGTTCGCCTGTATGTTCGTTATCCCGGAAGAGGTTTCCGGCCATCAGCATTTTGTCGACTAAAGTAGTTTTACCATGGTCAACGTGAGCGATGATGGCAATGTTTCTGATTTTCTGCATGTAACACAATCTTTTTTTGAGCCTGCAAAGGTAGTGAATTTTACTCAATTTTGTAATTTTGTCGTATTAATTTAATTAGTTCATCGGGAATTTGTCTTTATTGGTCGATTTTTACTTGTGTGAATTATGGTTGTCAGCTACATTTGCAGTATAAATTTTAAAAAATATCAGTTATGGAAATTATTAATGAAAACGGGAATACTCCCCGCAGATTAAAAGGTCTTGGATTTGGAATATTGTTAATTGCTATTGGAGCAATTTTATTCGGAATAAACTTTGGTTATATTGATGGAGCATTTAAAAGGGTAATTTTTTCCTGGCCTTCCATCTTAATAGTCATTGGTGTATATCATTTGTTCAAAAAACAGCAGCTTTTCTGGGGTTTGCTTTGGATAGCAGCTGGTTTATTTTTCATGATGCCCCGACTGGTAAGGGCTTTTCCTGATTCTTTCCCGGAAGGACTGGCTCAAAATTTCTCACTGGCTTATTGGCCTTTACTGATTATTCTGGTGGGTATCGTAGTTATTCTGAATAAAGTTTTTTTCCCGGTAAATGAATGGAAATCAAAAATTAATGCAAAAATACACGATGGTCATTCGAAATGGTATAAAAGTTCCGGAGGTTTTGAAAAAAACAGTATCTTTGGAGGTGGAGAACACATCATATTGGATCCTGTTTTTACAGGCGGAGAAATAAATTCAGTTTTTGGAGGAATGACTTTAGATTTAAGAAGAACTACCCTGGCTGAAGGTGAAACAGTGCTGGATATGAATGCTGTTTTTGGTGGTGTAACTTTATATATACCAGGGAACTGGTATGTTGTAACGAAGGTAGATGCTGTTTTTGGTGGTTTCGAAGATAAAAGACTGATTCAGGAACCTATTGATAAAAGCAGAAAATTAATTATTGTGGGAGCCTGTGTTTTTGGAGGAGGCGAAATTCAGGGATAGTCATGTGGATTAAAATCAAACAAAGTAAGATTTGGTTATACATATTTGCAGGGTTAATGTCGGTGCTGTTACTGACATTTTCTCTGCATGTTTTCCCCTTTTTGACTTTGAAATGGCTGATTGTCGATGCTTTCATTTTTACTGTGTGGTTGTTTCTGTTGATTATTCTGTTGATTAATGTGGTTAATTACGGTAATTTCCAAATGGTACCCTTGCCGGTGAGAATGATGATTTATTTGCTTCTGGCATTGTTAACCATGTTCCTTTTGCTTGGTGGAAGTTATTGGGTCGACTCACATTTGTTTAATCCCATCAATGAAGGCCAGTTACTGGATATCTTATATTGGAAGGGAACCTACAGTTTGTTGGTTTTTATGATTGCATTTCAGCAGTTCTACAACAGAAAATCAGTAATTGATAATGGAAGTAATATTGAACAGATCACCGGCGATTCTTTACCAAAAGTGGTTAAAACAGATGAAAAACAAATCAAATCTGAAATTTCTGACAGAATATCAGTTAAATCCGGGGCAAAAATTCATGTCGTACCTCTCACGGAGATTATTTGTTTGCTGGCTGAAGGCGATTATGTTCAACTCGTTACAGAGAAAGGAAAGTTCCTGAAAGAACAAACGATGAAATATTTTGAGCAAAATTTGCCCGAAAATCAGTTTGTCAGGATACACAGATCATGCATTGTGAATGTTACTGCAATATCCAGAATCGATTTATACGACAGGCAAAATTTTCATCTGGCTCTTAAGAACGGGGATAGTGTGAAGGTTAGTCTGGCAGGTTATAAGTTGCTGAAAGATAAATTGAAATTGTAATTTTTTTCTTTTCAGTATTGTTTGTTTTATTAAAAATGATTACCTTTGCAACCCGTTTTTCGCCCAATCTCTGACAGCTAAGTGTGAACTGTGAATATTGCGTGGGAAGTGTAATTTCAAATAAAGATTAAAATGGACTTGATTAAAGTTGCAGAACAGGCTTTTTTAGTAGAAACAAATCATCCCGAATTTAAAGCCGGTGATACAATTACAGTTGCGTATCGTATCAAAGAAGGTAACAAAGAACGTATTCAGGAGTATCGTGGAGTAGTAATCCGTATTTCCGGTCATGGAGATAAAAAACGTTTTACAGTTCGTAAGATTTCCGGAAACATTGGCGTAGAAAGAATTTTCCCTATGGATTCTCCTTTCATTGATACCATCGAAGTTAACAAAAGAGGTAAAGTGCGTCGCGCAAAACTTTATTATCTTCGTGCACTTACCGGAAAGAAAGCACGTATCAAAGAAAGACGCGTGTAATAAGTTCCAAAAAGAGATTTTTAAAAAGAGAAGACTTCGGTTTTCTCTTTTTTTTTAGACTTTAATCATTTTAAGGAGATTTTTGAAATACCTCTCCTGAGTCGGGATTTTTCGTCCATTCTCCAGGGTTATCTCAACTTCGTTTGACAAAGAAAGGTTGATTTTTGTGGGGTTAACCAGAAATTGCGGATGTACCTGAAAGAATCCCAGTGAAAATATCGCTGTCAAACACTCGCTTGTTGGTTTGTTGATTCTGAATTCTTTATTGTTTCCGGTGATAATTATCTGATGATCTTTGGTGATATAAATGTGGGTAAGATTATCTATAACAGCAGAAAACACCATGTCTTCCGATACAAGTATCAGCGTTCTGGTATCTTCATTATAATTCAATATGTTAGATAAAGTCGTCATCAGGTTGTTTTGGTCGACAGATTTTTTATTTCTTCTTTAAATAGATTTTTTCGGAATTTCTGTTTTTCACATCATCTTTGTACCAATCAATATAGTTTTTACCACTACTCTCAGCCCATTTTAAAAAATTGAGATAACCATCATTTACCGGTGTTCTTTCTTTCAGATAATCAAATCCTTCGATAATCTGAATACCCCAGGGCAAATTGGATTTAGTTCTGTAATAATTTAGCCGACCATCGTCTTTTTTGGTTCCGGAAATGTCCTGAAAGGTGTTAAAGTGTTTAGTGTCAGCTAATATTGTAGGTTCAAAATCTGCCAAATGTACTTCTTTTCCACGATTGCCCGTTTTTATATTGGGGATCATGTAGAAATTAAATACCTCAGCAGAAAGCTCTGAAATATGCACAGGTTCTTTAAATGCGATCTG
>JBILFS010000458.1:0-7488 GCA_044351455.1 Paludibacter sp.
CAAATTGATATTGCGGAAGTAGCTCAGTCGCCAGAAAATAGACATTAATATGCTCTATCGACTGAGTTCTTAAATGATGAATAATATTGCGGAAGTAGCTCAGTCGCCAGAAAATAGACATTAATATGCTCTATCGACTGAGTTCTTAAATGATGAATAATATTGCGGAAGTAGCTCAGTCGATAGAGCATTAGCCTTCCAAGCTGAGGGTCGCGGGTTTGAGCCCCGTCTTCCGCTCTAAGGGTGAAGCCGAAAGGCTTTCGATTCAAAAAGTTGAATCGTTTTCGTTAAACCGAAACTCCCGCGTTGCTGTTGTAGCTCAGGGGTAGAGCACTTCCTTGGTAAGGAAGAGGTCGCGGGTTCAATTCCCATCAACAGCTCAGTTTAAAATGCTTTTATAAACATATATTTAAAAAAAATCTAAAAAATAATCTTTGAGTTATGGCAAAAGAAAAATTTGACAGGTCGAAACCTCACGTAAACGTAGGTACTATTGGTCACGTTGACCACGGTAAAACTACTTTGACCGCTGCTATTACTACTGTATTAGCAAAAAAAGGACTTTCTGAATTGCGTTCATTCGATTCAATCGATAATGCACCTGAAGAAAAAGAACGTGGTATTACTATTAATACTGCACACGTAGAATATCAGACAGAAGCTCGTCACTATGCACACGTTGACTGTCCGGGTCACGCTGACTACGTTAAGAACATGGTTACCGGTGCTGCTCAGATGGACGGTGCTATCATTGTAGTTGCTGCTACTGATGGTCCTATGCCACAGACTCGCGAGCACATCCTGCTTGCCCGTCAGGTAAACGTTCCCCGTTTGGTTGTATTTATGAACAAATGTGATCAGGTGGATGACGAAGAAATGCTTGAATTGGTAGAAATGGAAATGCGTGAATTGCTTTCTTTCTATGAATTTGACGGCGACAATACTCCTGTAATCCGTGGTTCTGCTCTTGGTGGATTGAACGGCGTTGCAGAATGGGAAGATAAAATCATGGAACTGATGAATGCAGTTGATACCTGGATTTTATTACCTGAACGTGCAGTTGACAAACCATTCCTGATGCCGGTTGAAGACGTGTTCTCAATCACAGGTCGTGGTACTGTTGCTACAGGTCGTATCGAAACAGGAAAAATCAAAACCGGTGAAGAAGTTCAGATCATTGGTTTAGGTCATGAAGCTAAAAAATCAGTTGTAACAGGTGTGGAAATGTTCCGCAAAATTCTTGATGATGGTCAGGCTGGTGACAACGTTGGTTTGTTACTTCGTGGTATCGATAAAGAAGAAATCAAACGTGGTATGGTTATTACTCACCCGGGTAAAGTAACTCCTCACACAACTTTCAAAGCAGCGGTTTATATCCTGAAGAAAGAAGAAGGTGGTCGTCATACTCCGTTCCACAACAAATATCGTCCTCAGTTCTACATCCGTACATTGGACGTAACAGGTGAAATTTCACTTCCTGAAGGAACCGACATGGTAATGCCAGGTGATAACCTTGAGTTGACAGTTACACTTATTTATCCTGTTGCTTGTAACGTAGGTCTTCGTTTCGCTATCCGCGAAGGTGGTCGTACTGTAGGTTCAGGACAGATTACTGAATTGTTAGACTAAACAATATTAGTTGATAGTTGACAGTTGACAATTGACAGTTAGGAGAAATTTTAACTGTCAACTATTAACTATCAACTGTCAATTAAAAACACGGGCGTAGCTCAGTTGGTAGAGCACTGGTCTCCAAAACCAGGTGTCGGGAGTTCGAGCCTCTCTGCCCGTGCAAATTTCTATTCTTATATGAAAATAGTAAACTATATCAAAGAGTCTTACACAGAACTGACACAGAAAGTATCGTGGCCAACACGAAACGAACTTGTCAGCAGCGCTATCGTTGTACTGATTGCTTCCATCATTATTGCATTGATAGTATGGGTCATGGATCTCGGTTTTGAGACCATCATGTCTTTTGTGTATAGTAAGTTGTTGTAATAATTTTTTCGGGAGGAAAACAAAGTGACTGAAACAAACAATTTCAAATGGTACGTATTGCGTGCTTTTAGTGGAAAAGAAAACAAGGTAAAGGAGTATATTGATGCTGAAATCAAAAATTCTGATCTTGGTCAGTTTGTTAATCAGGTTGTTATTCCTACTGAGAAGAAAATTATTATTCGCAACGGTAAGCATGTTACCAAGGAAATCAATATGATGCCCGGTTATGTGCTTATTGAAGCTAATCTTGTCGGAGAAATTGCCCACCGCGTTCGCCATGTGCCCAATGTTTTCGGATTTTTAGAGGAAAAAAACAATGTTCCTACACCGGTTCGCCTCTCGGAAGTTAACAGACTTCTGGGTGTTGTGGATGAAATGCAGGAAAGTGAAGCAGAATTGCTCACTCCTTTCATGAAAAATGAAAGTGTTAAGGTTGTTTCCGGTCCGTTCAGTGGATTCCCTGGTATTATCGAGGAGGTCAATCCTGAGAAGAAAAAACTCAAGGTGATGGTATTGGTTTTTGGGCGGAAAACTCCGCTCGAGCTAGCTTTCAATCAGGTAGAAAGAGAATAGGTGATTCTGTTACAAATCATGTATTCTGTCTTAATCTTTAAAAACAAATAAAAATTATGGCTAAAGAGATTGCTGGACTTATTAAATTACAGATTAAAGGAGGGGCAGCAAACCCATCTCCACCTGTAGGACCTGCTTTAGGTTCTAAAGGGATCAACATTATGGAGTTTTGCAAACAATTTAATGCCAGAACTCAGGATAAAGCCGGTAAGGTTTTACCTGTTGTAATTACCTACTACACCGACAAATCATTCGAGTTTGTAGTTAAAACTCCTCCCGTAGCAATTCAGTTAATGGAGGCAGCTAAACTAAAAAGCGGATCTGCAGAGCCTAACCGTAAAAAGGTGGCCGAATTAACCTGGGATCAGGTTAAACAGATTGCTGAAGACAAAATGGTCGATCTGAACTGCTTCGAATTAGATGCAGCAATGAAAATGGTGGCAGGTACAGCGAGAAGTATGGGTATTACCGTAAAAGGTAGCTTTCCGTTTAATAATTAATAACTTCAATAATGGGTAAACTGACAAAAAACCAAAAGGTGGCAGCAGCTAAGATTGAAGCTGGAAAGGCCTATACATTAAAGGAAGCAGCTGGATTAGTGAAAGAAATAACTACAACTAAATTCGACGCTTCTGTAGATATCGATGTACGCTTAGGTGTTGACCCCCGTAAGGCGAACCAAATGGTTCGTGGTGTTGTATCACTGCCTAACGGAACAGGTAAACAAGTAAGAGTTCTTGCATTATGTACTCCCGATCAGGAAGCAGCGGCAAAAGAAGCCGGAGCTGACTATGTCGGTCTCGATGAATATATCGAAAAAATTAAAGGTGGTTGGACTGATGTTGATGTAATCATCACACAGCCTGCAATCATGGGTAAACTTGGAGCTTTGGGTCGTGTGCTTGGTCCACGTGGATTAATGCCTAACCCTAAAAGTGGTACCGTTACCCAGGAAGTAGGAAAAGCTGTTAAAGAAGTAAAACAGGGTAAAATCGACTTTAAAGTTGATAAATTTGGTATCGTACACGCCTCTATCGGAAAAGTTTCTTTCGATGAAATTAAAATCGTGGAAAATGCAAAAGAATTTATGGCTACTCTGATGAAACTGAAACCAACAGCAGCCAAAGGTACTTATGTAAAGAGCATTTATCTTTCAAGCACAATGAGTGTGGGTGTTAAAATTGACCCCAAATCAGTAGAAGAATAAAATTAAAAATTTATGAAAAAGGAAGATAAAAGCGCTATTATAAAACAACTTGAATCAACGATTCAGGAATATGCACACCTCTATCTGGCTGATATTGGCGGATTGAATGCTGCTGAAACAAGTAACTTAAGAAGAACTTGTTACAAACAGGACATCAAACTGCTCGTTGTTAAGAATACTTTACTGCAAAAAGCTCTGGAGGCATCTTCAGTTGATTACAGTCAATTGTTCACAGAATTAAAGGGAGAAACTTCTCTTTTACTTTCTAACAGCAACAATGCTCCCGCTAAATTGATCAAGGATTTCAGCAAAGCAAGTAAATCCAAAAAGCCTGTACTGAAGGCTGCATATGTGGAAGAGTCATTCTATATTGGCGAAAATCAATTGGATGCTCTTATCGCAATCAAAAGCAAAAGCGAACTTATCGGTGAAATCATTGGTTTACTCCAATCGCCTGCTAAGAACGTTGTGTCCGCACTCCAATCCGGAGGAACTACTATTCATGGCGTGTTGAAAACACTCTCTGAAAGATAATCACTAAAAGTAAATTAAAAATAAATTCTATAAAATTAAAGACAATGGCAGATTTGAAAGCTTTTGCAGAACAATTGGTTAACTTAACAGTTAAGGAAGTAAACGAGTTAGCTCAGATTTTGAAAGACGAATATGGTATCGAACCCGCTGCTGCAGCTGTTGCAGTTGCCGCTCCTGCTGCAGCTGCTGCTGAAGTAGTTGAAGAAAAAACTTCTTTCGACGTAGTATTGAAAGCAGCTGGTCCTAACAAACTGGCTATCGTTAAATTAGTAAAAGAACTTACCGGTCTCGGACTGAAAGAAGCTAAAGACTTAGTTGATGCTGCTCCTTCTGTAATTAAAGAAGGTGTAACTAAAGACGAAGCTGAAGGCCTCAAAAATTCTCTTACTGACGGCGGAGCTGAAGTAGAACTTAAATAAAATTGCCTGATTATCAGGTTCTTGGTTTAGATTCCCTCTATTCGGGGGATTCTAAACCTTTTCATGTCTATATTAATATCGAACTCATAGAGTGGGTTCAAACTCATTAAGTTCACCGCAACAACAATAAACTCTTTGAAAATGTCTTCATCCCATATAGATCAAAGAATCAATTTTGCTTCTATCAAAACTCAGTTTGAATATCCTGATTTTTTGGAAGTACAATTAAAAGCATTCCAGGACTTTTTTCAAATGGATACTTCTCCTGAAAAAAGAAAGTCGGAAGGTTTGTATCAGGTTTTCATGGAAAACTTTCCGATTGCTGATACCCGAAATAACTTTATCCTCGAATTTCTTGACTACTACGTAGATCCTCCCCGTTATTCAATCGAGGAATGTATCGAAAGAGGTTTAACGTATTCTATTCCTCTGAAAGCCAAGTTAAAACTGTATTGTACCGATCCTGATCATGAGGATTTCGATACTGTAATTCAGGACGTTTATCTCGGGCCTATCCCATACATGACGCCTAAGGGTACTTTTGTTATCAATGGTGCTGAACGTGTTATTGTTTCTCAGTTACACCGTTCTCCGGGCGTATTCTTTGGTCAAAGTACGCATGCCAATGGTACTAAATTGTATTCTGCCCGTATTATCCCGTTCCGTGGATCATGGATCGAGTTTGCTACCGACATCAATAATGTGATGTATGCATACATCGACCGTAAAAAGAAATTGCCGGTAACTACCCTCCTCAGGGCTATCGGATTTGAAAGCGATAAAGATATTCTCGAAATTTTCAACCTGGCCGAAGAGGTTAAGGTGAATAAAGCCAGTCTGAAAAAGGCGGTTGGACAGAAACTTGCTGCACGTGTGCTGAAAAGCTGGGTGGAAGACTTTGTTGATGAGGATACCGGTGAGGTGGTTAGTATCGAACGTAATGAGGTTATTATCGATAGAGAAACTGTCCTCGAGAATAAACATATTGATGATATTATCGAATCAGGTGCTCAAACAGTGTTGCTGCATAAAGGTGATGCAAATCAAAATGATTTTGCCATCATCTACAATACTTTGCAGAAAGACCCGAGTAACTCTGAAAAAGAAGCGGTGCTTTATATCTATCGCCAGCTGAGAAATGCTGTGCCTGCTGATGACTCTACCGCCCGTGAGGTTATTAATAATCTTTTCTTCTCGGAAAAAAGATATGACCTGGGTGATGTTGGGCGTTTCCGAATCAACAGAAAACTGAATTTGAATATTAATCCGGATATCAAGGTGCTTACCAAAGAGGATATCATCGAGATTATTAAATATTTAATTGAACTGATTAATTCAAAGGCTGAAGTGGATGATATCGACCACCTTAGCAACCGTCGTGTTCGTACTGTCGGTGAACAGTTGTTCAATCAGTTTGGTGTGGGTTTATCACGTATGGCCCGTACTATTCGTGAACGTATGAATGTGCGTGATAATGAGGTGTTTACTCCGATTGATCTGATCAATGCCAAGAGTATTTCTTCTGTTATCAATTCTTTCTTCGGAACGAATGCGCTTTCTCAATTCATGGATCAACAAAATCCTTTGGCTGAGATTACGCACAAACGTCGTATGTCTGCCCTCGGTCCTGGTGGTCTTTCCCGTGAACGTGCCGGTTTTGAGGTGCGTGACGTTCACTTTACACACTATGGTCGTCTGTGTCCTATCGAAACTCCTGAAGGTCCGAACATTGGTTTGATTTCTTCTCTTTGTATTTTTGCAAAAATCAATGAGTTAGGTTTTATCGAAACACCTTATCGTTCGGTTACTGATGGAAAAGTGGATCTGACTCCTGAAGGTGTCAAGTATTTTACTGCTGAAGAAGAGGAGAGTCTGGTTGTAGCTCAGGGTAACGCCCCGCTCAACGAAGATGGAACTTTCATCAGAACAAAAGTAAAATCCCGTCTTCAGGCCGATTTCCCTGTTGTGCCTCCAACGGAAGTAAATTTGATGGATGTATCTCCTTCTCAGATTGCTTCTATTGCTGCTGCTTTAATTCCTTTCCTTGAGCATGATGATGCAAACCGTGCACTCATGGGATCGAATATGATGCGCCAGGCTGTTCCATTGCTTCGTTGTGAAGCTCCTATCGTGGGTACAGGTATCGAAGCTCAGTTGATTCGCGATTCCCGTACGCAAATTACTGCTGAAGGAAAAGGTGTGGTTGAATATGTGGATGCTGAATGTATCAAAATCAGATATGACAGAAGTGAAGATGAAGAGTTTGTTAGCTTCGAATCTTCATTGAAAGAATATAAATTACCAAAATTCCAGAAAACTAATCAGAATACGACGATTGACTTGCGTCCACTTGTAAGAAAAGGTGATGTGGTTGAAGTTGGAATGATTCTGACTGAAGGTTATTCTACTCAAAAAGGTGAACTGGCTATTGGTAAAAACCTGAAAGTGGCTTTCATGCCATGGAAAGGTTATAACTTCGAGGATGCTATTGTAATCAATGAACGTGTTGTGAGAGAAGATGTCTTCACTTCGGTTCATGTGGTTGAACAATTGCTCGAAGTTCGTGAAACAAAACGTGGTGTTGAAGAGTTTACTGCCGATATCCCGAATGTTAGTGAGGAAGCTACACGCGACCTCGACGAAAACGGTATCATCAGAATTGGTGCCCGTATCGAACCGGGTGATATTATCATTGGTAAAATTACTCCGAAAGGGGAATCAGATCCTTCTCCGGAAGAAAAACTGCTTCGCGCT
>JBILFS010000111.1:0-6473 GCA_044351455.1 Paludibacter sp.
ATGGTGAAAGGCGGTGTAACAGCCTCAATCAGAATGTGTAATGAAGAAACAATTATTTCAATTTCTCCGGTATCAATATTTGAGTTTTTACTTGATCTTTCGGCAACGATTCCCTCAATCTGAATAACAAATTCTCTTGCTATCTGATTCGCTTTATCATTCAGTTCAGCATTAACTTCCTGATTAAACACAAGTTGAGTTACGCCGTATCTGTCGCGTAAATCTATAAAAGTCATACCGCCCATTTTTCTGGTTTTCTGGACCCAACCAGCTAACATTACAGTTTTTCCGGTATCACTCAATCTAAGTTCTCCACAATTATTCGTTCTGTACATTGTATATAATAAAATCAAATTTTTTTCAAAAATAATACAAATTTCCCTTTTAAACTATTTATAAGGGCAAATAAACAATTTTTTTCGTTTTGAAATATTCTTCATCAAAATAATCGCTGATATTATAAGTAACAGCAATTTTTTTGAAGGGTAAAATTTCGTGTTGCAATTCTCCACCCTTTAAGCAGATTAGTCCGTTAGGTAATGCGTTTTTTTGTTGTTGAGAAATATTCTTTTTTACCAATTTTACCAAATCATTTAAAGGCATCACTGCCCTGCTGACAATAAAATCAAACTTTTGTAATTCTTCCTGAACTCTTTCGTGTTTGAAAACGATATTTGTAAGTCCGATTGCATTTGCAACCTCATTTCCAACTTTTATTTTTTTTCCAATCGAATCAATTAATAAAAATTTACATTCAGGAAATAAAATTGCAAGAGGAATACCCGGAAATCCTCCACCCGTGCCGACATCAAGAATCAAGGAATCTTTTTTAAAGCTGATTATCTGTGCAATAGCTAAAGAATGTAATACATGATGCAGATATAAATTTTCAATATCCTTTCTTGAAATGACATTTATCTTTGCATTCCACTCCAGGTATAAATCAAATAATTTTTCAAACTGAATAACTTGATTTTCAGTAAGATTACTATGGTATTTCAGAATTTCCCTCATATTTATTTTTAAAGGATACAAAAGTACAAAAATCGGTCATGAAATACAAATTTCAAAAATAAGATTAAAAATAATTTGGATGGTATGAGAATTTGCCTTATCTTTGCAGCCGTTTAGAAAATACGGGGTGTAGCGCAGTCCGGTTAGCGCACCTGCTTTGGGAGCAGGGGGTCGTGGGTTCGAATCCCGCTACCCCGACAATAAACAAGATTTATGAGAGCATACGTTTTTCCCGGCCAGGGAGCCCAGTTTGTGGGCATGGGCAAAGATTTATACGACAATTCCCCCCTGGCAAAAAGTTACTTTGAGAAAGCAAATGAAATTTTAGGTTTCAGCATTACAGACCTCATGTTCTTTGGAACTCCTGAGGATCTGAAACAAACCAAAGTAACACAACCAGCAATTTTCCTTCATTCAGTAATCGCAGCAATTGTACAAGGTGATAATTTTCAGCCTGATATGGTTGCAGGTCATTCATTAGGTGAATTTTCTGCCTTAGTAACTGCAGGAGCATTATCTTTTGAAGATGGATTAGTACTTGTATCAAAACGTGCTATGGCTATGCAGAAAGCCTGTGAAGTGCAGGAGTCTACAATGGCAGCTGTTTTAGGACTATCCGATGAAGATGTTGAAGAAGTTTGTGATTCAGTTAAAGATGAAGTAGTTGTACCAGCCAATTATAACTGTCCGGGTCAATTAGTAATTTCAGGTTCTGTAGCCGGAATTGATAAAGCCTGCGAATTATTGAAGGCCAAAGGTGCCAAAAGAGCATTAAAACTGCCTGTAGGTGGAGCTTTTCATTCACCATTGATGCAACCTGCCAGTGAAGAATTAATGGAAGCTATCAACTCTACCAGTTTTAAAAAACCTGTTTGTCCTGTATATCAGAATGTTAATGCTTATCCACAATCTGAACCGGAATCAATCAAACAAAATCTGATTGCTCAGTTAACTGCTCCGGTTAGATGGACGCAAACTGTAAAAAATATGATTACTGATGGAGCTACCGAATTTTTCGAACTTGGTCCGGGTGATGTATTAAAAGGATTAGTTAAAAAAGTAAATCCTGAGGTTGTAGTAGGTTAATCAATATAAAAAAAAACAATATTTTAAAAACCGCTTTGTATATTTGCAGGCGGTTTTTTTATTATAATAAATTGTCCGGAATCTATATTCATATTCCCTTTTGTAAACAGAAATGCACCTATTGCGATTTCTACACTATTGTAGCGCCTTCAAAAATTGAAGGTTTTACTAACGCATTAGTGAAGGAAATTGGCTTAAGAAGCAACTATTTATCAGAAAAGAAAATTTCAACCCTGTATTTTGGTGGTGGTACGCCCAGCTTGCTCACTGAAAATCAGTTGGAGTTGATTATTCAGTCTGTTTACTCATATTTCGAAATAGAAACGAATGCGGAAATTACAATTGAAGTGAATCCTGATGATTTAACATTCGAATATCTCCAAGTTCTTTCAGGTTTGCCATTCAATAGGTTATCGATTGGAATTCAATCGTTTAATGACGAGGAACTTAAATTTGTAAACAGAAGACATACAGCACAACAAGCGATTGAAGCATTTCAATCTGCAAGAAAATCCGGATTTAATAATATCAGTATTGATTTGATTTATGGTTTGCCGGGTCAGGATATGAATAGTTGGAATTACAATATTCAGCAAGCATTACAAATGAATCCGGAGCATATTTCTGTTTATGGCCTGACTTTTGAAGAGGGTACTCCCCTGTTTCGACAAAAAATTAAAGGAAAAATACAATCTGCTGATGATGACAAAATGATAAAAATGCATCAACTGATGATGGATTCTTTAGTAAAAAACGGATATGAAAATTATGAAATATCCAATTATGCAAAAAAAGGAAAAAGATCCAGACATAACAGCTCCTATTGGAATTTTTCACCATATGCCGGATTCGGGCCATCTGCTCATTCCTTTGATGGAGTATCAAGACAGTGGAATGTAGCATCTGTGGGCTCTTATGTTGAGAGAATTTCAAAAGAGGAGGTTTATTTTGAAAAGGAGGTACTGACTGATATTAACTTAATGAACGAATTCATTTTAGTTAAATTGAGAACAAAAGAAGGCATTAATATTAAGGAATACGACAAAAGATTTGGTGAAAATGACACAAAAAATCTTTTACTAAACATCTCTAAACAATCTTTTGCCCCCTTTTTCGAAATTAATGATCAAAATATTTGTTTAAATAATAAGGGAATTCTAATATCTGATTATATCATCATGCAATTAATGAAAATTGAATAAAATTAATTGAAATACATCCAATATAATATGTTGAGAGCTTTCCTAATGTTAAACAAAAATTGTAAATTTGCAGGATAAAAATTGTAAATATGAAAATCTATAACTCATCCGATGATTTCAAAAGAAAATTTAATAAAATATTTTGGTGGATTTTTGGTTCAGGTTTATTTCTGACAATTTTGATGTTCCTTTTTATCAGTTTTGGTTGGATTGGATATTTACCTCCCGTTGATCAATTGCAAAATCCAATTAATAAATATGCTACTGAATTGTATTCTTCTGATTTAAAACTTATTGGTAGTTATTCAGAAAGTACAGATAACAGAATTAAGACCGATTACATTCAAATTTCTAAACATGTTGTTAATGCATTAATTGCCACTGAAGATGAAAGATTTTATGAGCACTCGGGCATTGATGGTCAGGCACTTACACGTGTAGTTGTTAAGCGTGGAATTTTCAGAATGAAAAGTTCGGGTGGAGGAAGTACTTTAACTCAGCAGCTGGCAAAACAGTTATATTCTCCCAAAGCCAGTAATATTATCCAAAGAGGATTACAAAAGCCCATAGAATGGGTTATATCGGTTCAACTTGAAAAATTATATACCAAGGAAGAAATTATAACTTTATACCTCAATCAGTTTGATTTTCTATATAATGCGGTTGGAATAAAATCTTCATCATTTGTATATTTCAATACAACACCTGATAAACTGAAGATAGAAGAAGCAGCCACTTTGATTGGGATGTGTAAAAATCCATCCTATTATAACCCCAAAAAATACAACGATCGTGCACGCAGCAGAAGAAATGTTGTAATTGATCAGATGAGAAAGGCTGATATGTTAACGAGAGACGAAGCCGATTCGTTGATGGCATTGCCGTTAAAGGTTAATTTTCAGAGAATAGACCATAAACAAGGTCCTGCACCCTATTTAAGAGAGTACTTAAGGTTATATTTAACTGCAAAAAAACCATCCAGAAGTGATTATCAGGACTGGCAGCAGGATTTATATAATGAGCATATGTGGCAATGGGAAAATAATCCACTCTATGGATTTTGCAATAAAAACTTAAAATCTGACGGTACACCTTATAATATTTATACTGATGGTTTAAAGGTATTTACAACCGTAGATTCCAGAATGCAACAATACGCAGAAGATGCGGTAGAAGATCATTTGAAAGAACTACAGCAAACATTCTTCAAAGAGAAAAAAGGAAGATCATACGCCCCATACTCCAGAAATGTAAATCAGGAGGAAATAAGAAAATCTCTTGAAAGGGCAATGAAGGATTCTGACAGGTACAGAAGATTAAAGAAAAGTGGTGCCAGTGCTGAAGAAATCTACAGTTCATTCAATTCTAAAGCAGAAATGCAATTATTTTCATACAGAGGTATGATAGATACAATCATGACTCCAATGGATTCAATCCGTTATCTGAAGCATTTTTTACGTTGTGGTTTTATGTCGATTGATCCTATGACCGGTCATGTAAAGGCTTATGTTGGCGGACCAAATTATTCTCATTTCCAATATGATATGGTTACTACAGGACGCAGACAGGTAGGTTCAACCATTAAACCCTATTTATATACTTTAGCCATGGAAGAAGGACTTTGGCCTTGTGATAAAGTTGTAAATCAACCTATTACGCTTCGTGATGGAAATGGAAACCCATGGTCGCCCAGAAATGCCAACAGATCCAGAATTGGTCAGGAAGTTACTTTAAGATGGGCTTTGGCAAATTCAAACAACTGGATATCAGCTTATTTAATGAATATGTTTACTCCTGATGCCATGGTCAATCTTATGAAATCATTTGGAGTCAGGAGTCACCTTGATCCGGTAATATCCTTGTGTTTAGGTACTGCTGATATTACTTTAGCGGAGATGGTTGATGCATACACCGCATTTCCTAACAAAGGTATCAGAACAGAACCTATGTATGTAACCAGAATTGAAGATGCTAACGGAAATGTAATCGCCAGCTTTACTCCTAAAATGCAGGAAATATTCAGTGAATTAACTGCTTATAAGATGATTTATATGATGCGAAGTGTTGTGGATGGCGGTACTGGCGGTAGAATCAGGAGCAGATACGGCTTGACAATGCCAATGGGTGGTAAAACCGGAACAACACAGAACAATTCTGATGGATGGTTTATGGGCTTTACACCATCGCTTGTATCAGGTGTTTGGGTTGGTGGTGAAGACAGATCAATACATTTCGATAATATTGCTGAAGGACAGGGAGCAAGCATGGCATTGCCGATTTGGGCTTTGTATATGAAAAAAGTATTGGGTGATGAATCACTTGGATATTCTTCCT
The DNA here is from genome assembly GCA_044351455.1 of Paludibacter sp. Lineage (GTDB taxonomy): Bacteria > Bacteroidota > Bacteroidia > Bacteroidales > Paludibacteraceae > Paludibacter. The sequence continues at coordinate 5,637 of JBILFS010000111.1, forward strand.
CTGAAAACTTTGAAGTCCCCGGTTCATTTAACGCCAATGAAGGATGTGAAAAAAATGAATATACAGAATAGCATAAAAAAAATAGTATCAATCCAGATATTTCTTTTATCGGTTGGAATAATGTCTGCACAGTTAAATACAGATAAAATACTAACCATAGGAAGGAATGCATTATACTTTGAAGATTATGTATTATCCATACAATATTTCAATCAGGTAATAAGAGTAAAGCCTTATCTTTCTGAACCTTATATGTTTAGATCTATCGCAAAGATTCAGCTTGGAGATTATGAAGGTGCCGAAGCCGACGGTTCAGAAGCTATTGAAAGGAATCCATTTGTTCCGGAAGCATTTTATGCCAGGGGATTTTCAAGAATGAAGATAGGGAAATACGAAGAAGCCTATAAAGATTTTAGTAAAGCGTTGGAATTCAGTCCAAACAGTCAGCATTTATTATTGAGCAGAATGGATGCAAGTGACAGAGCAGGAAAACCAAAGGAAGCACTCAGGGACATTCAAAGTCTGATTCGGTTATTTCCCGGAAATAGTAATTATTATTATGAAAAAGGGAGAATTTGTTTATCATTAAAAGATACAACAGAAGCCGAAAACAGTTTTAATGCTTTAATTAAAAATGATAGTCTGAACTACATTGGATGGAGTGCCCGTGCATTATTAAAAATGCAGAAAAATGATAAAACCGGTGCCTTTCAGGATTTAAATGCAGCAATTAAAAACAAATCAAAATATTTTGGTGACTATTTAAACCGGGGTATTCTTCATGTGGAGAATAAAAAATTTCTTGATGCATTGCAGGATTACGATCAGGCAATTAAA
>JBILFS010000079.1:0-7452 GCA_044351455.1 Paludibacter sp.
TATTTTGCAGGGTTATTTTGAATTAACCGGAATTCCGTACTCTGCCTGTGGGGTTCTTGCATCTGCACTTACATTCAACAAGTTTTTCTGTAATCAGTATCTGAAGGGCTTTGATATCAATATTGCCGAATCTATAGTCCTCAGAAAGAATAGTATCATCAATAATGAAGATATTATCCAAGTTACATCTTTACCTTGTTTTGTGAAACCCAATGTTGGAGGCAGCAGTTTTGGTGTTACCAAAGTTAAATCAGCAGATGACCTGCTTCCTGCTATCACAAAGGCATTTCAGGAGGGAAACGAAGTTATAATTGAAGCATTTATGCCGGGAACTGAAATTACTTGTGGAATGTATAAAACAGATGAAAAGACGGTTGTTTTGCCTGTTACAGAAGTAGTTCCTCACAATGAATTCTTTGATTTTGATGCAAAATACAAAGGTCAGGTTGAGGAAATTACACCTGCACGAATAGGAGAGGAGCTTACTCAAAAGGTTCAGAATTTAACTGCCCGTATTTATGAATTACTGGGATGTAAGGGAATCGTGAGAATTGATTATATCATTACTGAAGGTAAAAAAATCAATTTATTAGAAGTAAATACTACGCCCGGAATGACAGAAACCAGCTTTATACCTCAACAGGTACATGCTGCAGGTTTATCCATGAAAGAGGTTTTAACTGAAATCATTGCTAACGAATTAAAGAATCATTGATATGTTATATACTTTTCAGGAAATGTCGGTGTTAATTCAGGATGAGTTAATCAAACTTGAACTTGACAAGAAAAGTCCTTCCGGATTGTATTATCCTGCTCATTATACGCTTGAACTTGGTGGCAAGAGAATCAGACCTGCGTTGGTTTTAATGGCTTGTAATGTGTTTTCTGATGATGTTAAAGCTGCCATTAAACCTGCCCTCGGAATTGAAATTTTCCATAATTTTACGCTTTTGCATGATGATATTATGGATCATGCTGATATCAGAAGAGGGCAGCCAACGGTGCACAAAAAATGGAATCAAAACACTGCTATACTTTCTGGCGATGTTATGCAAATAATTGCCTATCAATTGGTTTCAGAAACTCCTTCAACGTATTTAAAACAAGTATTGGATTTGTTTTCCACCACTGCCTCCGAAGTATGTGAAGGGCAACAACTTGATATGGAGTTTGAAAAGAGAATTGAAGTAGCATCTGAAGAATATCTGGAAATGATCAGATTAAAAACGGCAGTTCTTCTGGCGTGTTCACTTAAAACAGGAGCATTGATTGGTGGAGCTGATGCTGAAAATGCTCAGTTATTGTATGATTTCGGAATCAATATTGGTCTTGCTTTTCAACTAAAGGATGATTTGCTGGATGTTTATGGCGACGAAACGGTCTTCGGAAAGAAAATCGGAGGTGATATTCTTTGCAATAAACATACTTTTTTACTCATTCATGCAAAAAATCGTGCTTCCGGAGAGAATAAAGAAAAATTATTTCATCTTTTAAATGATGGTCAAATATTACCGCAGGAAAAAATTACAGGTGTAACTGAAATATATAACCAACTGGAAGTCAAAAAAATATGCGAAGACGCAATGATTTTTTATTATGAAAAGGCAATCGCATGTCTGGAGTCTATTCAGGTTGAACAAAATAAAAAAGAAGAATTACGAAAACTTACTCAGAAATTAATGCTAAGAAATGATTAATTTTTTTATCTTTGCAGTGATGTAAATTTAAATGCAATTTTCATTTTTGATATGCCCTATCGTCGTTTACCAAATACTGACCAATCAAGATTAAGAGCACTTCGTGTTGTAATTCAACAGGAAGATAATGCTGCGTTTAATGAAAGGATTGTTGTATTCAAAACAATTCTTGAGGCCAGGAATTTTCTTACAGTATTTGAAAAACAACTTCTTCAGTATCAACAGACACTTGAAAATCAAATTAATGCAAACAAAAGATATCAACAGATAATTCATAATGCCCGATTATACATTTCTCACTTCATTCAGGTGTTTAATCTGGCAGTCATCCGTGGTGATATTAAAAAAGAGCATAAACTATTTTACCAACTCGATCCTGAGGTTCATAACGTACCGGATTTAAGCACTGAACAGGCTCTTTTGCATTGGGGAAAATGCATCATTGATGGAGAAAACGAACGTATCAGAAATGGTGGATTGCCTATTTATAATCCTGCTATTGCCAAGGTAAAAGTACATTACGAAGTTTATAAGGAATACAAATCAACTCAAAAAATTCATCAGAATGCAACAAACCGCAATTGGGAGGAATTAGACAATCTGAGGAAAAGGGGCGATGATGTAATTTTGAGTATATGGAACCAGGTTGAAGCAAAATTCAAAGACCTTCCACCTTATGGAAGGTTAGAAAAATGTCGTCAATATGGGTTGATTTATTACTATAGAAAAGGAGAACCGGAAATTACAAAATAGTAACTTCCGGGGTAATAATTCTATCCATGTTCACATCGAATGCTGCTGATGGTATTAATTCATAAAGCTGACAATCAAATCCAACGCCCCATTTTTGTATACCTTTGTGTTTTAGAAATCTGTCATAGTACCCTTTACCACGTCCCAATCTTCGTTTCTTTTTATCAAAGGCTACACCGGGAATAATTGCTAATTCTATTTTTTTCAAATATTCATCCTTTTGGGAAGGCTCCATTACTTTTATTTCATTTTCCGTCATTTCATTTTCTGTGGAAAAAATCTTAACAGTGAGATGGTGACCTTTTACAACTGGCAACAGAATGGTTTTTTGCTTGCACCATTTTCTGATAAATGCATGGGTTGAAAGTTCATCAGACATAGACCAATACATCAGTATCGTTTTTGAAGTAAGAAATTCGGGCATTTTCTCAATTTTAGCGAAAACCTTTTCTGACTGAATTTTTTTAAATTCTTCTGTCATGTCGGCTTTTTCGGCTTTAACTGCTTTCCGGATGATGTATTTTTCTGAACTCATTTTCTCCTCGGGAGTGAGTTTTCCAAACAAATGATAAATTGATGTAATTAATGATTGAGAGATACTTTTTTTTGCCATAAATTTTTTTATAATTGACCTGATTCTACCAGTACTATTACGCGCTCAACAATTTTGTCGTTACCTGCTGCATCGTATTCTGCCTTTAAATTTGATCCGAATAGCCGCGCCACACCCTGCCAGAAGAAAGCTGTTACGCTGCCCCGATAGGATTTGATCAAATCATAAGATGTCGAGTTACATTCACGGTCGATCAATTTCAGCAATAATCTGCCCTGATTAACAGTTAGTTTTATTAATTCCTTTTCGTATTTCTTAAATATCTCTTTCTCATACAAGGCAAGATATTTTTTTCTCTCACTTTCCCTGTCAACCTCATGCAGGAGTACATTTACCCTTCTTAGTTCAGCTCCAACAATTTTTGCATAGGGTAATGCCCTTTTTACATCCCGAACCGTTCTCCAGTAAAACTCTTCCTGTTTTTTATTTTTGAATTTAAGCGGAGGATAAACATTCAGATCACGAAGGTAAGCAAGATAAATAGTATCCTGATTATCAATCTGATATGTTAACCTGTTTGGTGCATAGTTCAGATCCTTGTTTTGCTTTATTTCAGCTGATTGAATAAAATCAGTTTGTAAAAACAATGAAAAAAATATGAAAATTCTGAAAACTGTTTTCATTTTGCAAAATTAGAAAAATTATTTTTGTATTTTTGCTTATTATCTGTTTTACCTAAATATTTTTTTTATGAAACCAGCAATTTTATTTGTTGCCGGACTGTTGTTTACATCAAAAATCGTTCCTCAGTCAACATTTCCTGTTTTTCCTGCTGTTAGTGTTGCTAATGCCTCAGTTGCTGATACATCAACCTGGGTTGCATTTCAAAACCCTGCTTGTTTGGCTTATTCTGAAAAGCTTAACATCGGTCTATTGGCGGAATCCCGTTATAAAATAACAATTCCAACTTCAGAAAGTTTAACGGTGTCAATTCCATCTGATATTGTGAATACCGGTATTTCACTAAGATATTCCGGCTTTTCTGTTTGGCATGACATGTATTCCGGACTTGCTTTTGCCCGAAATTTTAGCGATAAATTTGCGCTCGGACTGCAGCTTTGCTTAAACTCCACTTATGCATTCCAATCCGACAGTTATTATCATACCTTTTTGGTTCAATCCGGGTTGTTATTTCCTGTTGGTAAGAATTTACATATTGGTTTTCAGGTTTTTAATATGTTTAATACTTCTCTTAAAGCATCCATGTTAACTTACCCTTTGCCTGCAATATATAGTCTGGGTTGTAACTGGAGGGCAAAAAAGGGATTTAATATCAAACTTCAGGCTGATAAAGAATCTGGTCATAACTACCGTTTTGCCGGTGGTGTCGATTATCAGCATAATAGTAAATTTCTTTTACAAATGGGTGTTTATGGTTTTGAATATGCTGTTCCTGTATTTGGATTAGGGTTTCATCAGGGAAAGTTTATGTACAGATTAAACAATGAATTACATCCAATGCTCGGATTGATAACCAGAGTTGGTGTATCCTATTCAAAGTAAAAGGTTGAACATTGACCTAAATTGATGATATTTTATGAAAAATCTGTTTGTCTGTATATTTGTTTTACATGTCGTTTTTTCGTTTTCTCAACAAAAGGATGACAATATCGCAGCGATAATTGCGGATATTTATAAATCCTATACTGAAGAAGAAGAGAAAGAACTTGATTTCGACTCATTTATGGATGAATTATTAACTTTATCAGAAGATCCGGTAAATCTTAATAATGCGACCAGAAATGATCTTGCGGGTCTTGTTTTTTTAACCGAAAATCAGATTGAGAACCTGTTGTTCTATATTTATCAATCGGAAGGTTTGGTAAATTTATATGAATTACAGCTCGTTGATGGCCTGGATATGACCGACATCAACAGAATGCTTCCTTTTGTTACTCTTGGTGATAAACCTGATAATCAGGATTTTCCTTCCTGGTATGAATTGATGAAATATGCAAAAAGCGAATTAGTTTTACGTCTTGATTTATTTCCTCAACTGAAAAAAGGATATATATCCACTGAGGATAACCCAAAAAAATATCAGGGAGAAAACTTTTATAATTATGTAAAATATCAGTATGATTTCAGAAAGCGGGTAACGGTTGGTTTTACCGCTGAAAAAGATGCAGGTGAAGCTTTCTTTCAGAAGGAATTTAAAGGGTATGATTTTATGTCGGCTTTTATCCAGGTGAATAAAGTGGGTATCTTTGATAAAATAGTTTTGGGAGATTTTAAAGCTTCTTTTGGACAAGGATTAATTATCAAACAAGGTGGAAGCAGAACTGCAGGTGCAGGTTTGTCGAATCTTATACAGATTAATCAGGGTTTTCAGAAGTATAGCTCCGTGGGAGAATATGGTTATTTGAGGGGAATGGCAAGCACTCTTTCTCTGGGTAGATTTAAACTGCAAAACTTTGTTTCCTTCAGAAAACTGGATGGTAATTATGCTGATAGTGTACTTAAAAGCATCAATTTAAGCGGTTATCATCGGACAGAGAATGAAGTAGCGGAAAAGCAAAATCTCAATAATTTCACTGCAGGTATTTCCTTGTGTTATTCTCATAAAAATATGTTGGTTGGTTTAACAGGTTTATACAATCAATTTGCAGATAGTTTATTGCCGGATACAAAACCTTACAATATCTTCAGAGCCAGAACTTCTAAAGGTTTTTTCCCGGGCATTAATTATCGTATCAGAACTGGAAAATTTAATCTTTTTGGTGAGCTTGCTATCAATAATGCCCTGAATCCGGCTTTTTTAAGTGGCTTTACTTTTATTCCGGTTTCAGGTATTACAATGGGTGGATTATTTCGGTATTACGATCCTGCATACGATAATCCTTTTGCAGCCGCATTCAGCAAAAAATCTCAGACTGCGAACGAAACCGGTTTTTTCTCCGGAATTGAAATAGAAACAATTAAAAAACTGAAGATTTCATTTCAATCGGATATTTATAAGTTTCCCTGGCTACAGTATGGGGTTGATTTTCCTGCAAGAGGTGAAGAATACAGACTAAGACTTATTTATACACCTTCAGGGAAAAGTTCATTAAATTTTAATTTTAAGTTTAAAAAACAGGATGATGCTGTGCAGAATGACCAAAACCAAACCCAATTTCCGCTTGCTAAAATTAGCCTTACTTCCAGAATTCAGTTTCAACATCTTGTCGGCCCGTGTGAATTCAGTTCAAATTTTGAGATAAAATCCACTCATAATAATAGTAGAACATTGGGCACCGCATTGTGGCAGAATTTCAGTTTCTATAAACCGGATTTTCCGGTGAAATTCGATTTAAGATGGATGGTTTTTGATATTCCTGATTATGATAACAGGATATATTCCTATGAAAATGATGTTTTACATGCATTTACAATTCCTGCTTGCTATGGCCGGGGAAGTCGCTTATATGCACTTATCAGATATACCCTAAACAATAATATCGATATATATCTGAAGCTTGCAGAAACAATTTATGCTGATGGTAGATTAACGGTTGGGTCAGGTTATGATACAATTAACGGAAGTAGAAAAACCGATGTGAGATTGCTTTTTCGATGGAAAATCTCTCATTTTTGATATATTCTATATGTTATTTGTCACAATAACAATTATATAGCTTAAAAATGCAATCCCGACATTGCAATTTCTCAAATTATGTACTACCTTTGTACAGTCAATTCCACCATATATATTTTCAGAACTTAATCATAATTATTATAACAACAGCATGAGTTTACTAAACCAAATCACTGACCGCGCAAAAAATAATCCGCAAACGATTGTTCTGCCTGAAGGAACTGAGATCAGAACGTTAAAAGCTGCCAATATCATCCTGAAAGATGAAACAGCCAAATTGATTTTGATTGGAGATAAACCAACAATATTAAAATTGGCACTGGAAAACAACCTGAATGAAATTGAGAAGGCTGAAATCATTGACCCTGAAGTTGATCCCAAAATGAAAGTTTATGCTGAATTGCTGTATCAGTTAAGAAAAAGTAAGGGCATGACCATTGAAGAAGCAACTGAACTGGCAAAAAATCCGCTGTATCTGGGGTGTTTGTTAATCAAGAACGGGGATGCTGATGGTGAACTTGCCGGTGCTCAGAATACTACAGGAAATGTATTACGTCCTGCTTTTCAGATAATCAAAACTAAACCGGGTATTTCGGTTGTTTCAGGAGCTTTTCTCATGTTTACACCTACTCCTGAATATGGGGAAAACGGACTTTTGGTGTTTGCTGATTGTGCTGTAAATCCTTCTCCAACTGCCAGAGAACTTGCTGAAATTGCAGTTTCCACAGCAGAAACCACGAAAGCTATTGCAGGATTTGAACCCAAAGTCGCTATGCTGAGTTTTTCAACAAAAGGAAGCGCAAAACATGAAT